>CAZJTB010000550.1:0-1913 GCA_964548485.1 uncultured Chryseobacterium sp.
CGATGCCGACGAGCTCCTCCTTGCTCATGGCCATCAACCGCTCCATGCTGCCGGCAGCGCGCGCGATCCTCTTCGCCACGGTTTCGCCAACATGCCGGATGCCCAAGGCGAAGAGCACCCGGTCGAAGGGCACCTGCCTGCTCTTCTCCAGGCCGGCGACGACCTTCTCGGCGCTTTTCTCCTTCCAGCCCTTGCCCAAGGCGAGTATTCGCTCGACGGTCAGCTCGTAGAGGTCCGCGACATCGCGTATGAGGCCGGCTCCATAGAACTCCTGCACCGTTTCCGCTCCGAGCCCATCGATGTCCATGGCGCGGCGCGATACGAAGTGCTCGATGCGGCGGGTGATCTGCGGCGGGCATCCGTGCTCATTGGGGCAGTAGTGCTGTGCTTCGCCCTCGAGACGGATCAAGGGCGTGCCGCATTCCGGGCACGCATGCGGGAAGCGCACGCGCGGAGCGCCCGGCTCGCGCTTCGCCACTTCCACGCCCACCACCTGCGGGATGATCTCTCCGGCCTTCTCCACCCGCACATGGTCGCCTTCATGCAGGTCGAGGCGCTCGAGTTGGTCAGCATTGAAGAGCGAGGCCCGCTTGACGGTGGTGCCCGCGAGCTGAACCGGCTCCAGCTCGGCAACGGGCGTTACCGCGCCGGTGCGGCCCACCTGGAAGGTGACCCCGAGCAGCTGGGTCACCGCCTGCTCCGGCGCGTACTTGTAGGCCATGGCCCAGCGCGGGCTCTTGGCGGTGAGGCCCAGCTCCTCCTGCACGTCGAGGTCGTCCACCTTCACCACCACGCCATCGATGATCATCTCCAGCTCGTTGCGGTGGCGCCCCCAGTGGTCGATGAAGGCCATGATCCCGGCCGCGTCAGAGGCGCGCTCGATGAAGCGGCGCTCGGGATCGGGCGTCTTGAAGCCCCATTCGTGGCACTTGAGCAGGTTGTCGTAGTGGCTGCGCGCCGGAAGCGATTCGCCCTGCACGCTGTAGATGAAGCTGTCCAGCCCGCGCCTGGCCACCTCTTTGGGGTCCTGCTGCTTCAATGTGCCTGCCGCGGTGTTGCGCGGGTTGGCATAGAGCTCCTCGCCCTCCTTCTCCCGCTGCGCGTTCAGCCTGTCGAACTGCTTCTTCGTGAAGATCACTTCGCCGCGCGCCTCGAACTCAGCGGGCCAGCCTTCGCCTTGCAGGCGCAAGGGGATGCTGCGGATTGTGCGCACATTGGCGGTGATGTCCTCGCCCTTCTCGCCATCGCCGCGGGTTACGCCGCGCACGAGCTCGCCATTGCTATAGCTGAGGCTGATGGCCACGCCATCGTACTTCAGCTCCATGCTGAACCGCGTCGGGCCGATGGCCTTCTCCACGCGCGCCACGAATTCCTCCACCTCCTCGCGCGAGTAGGTATTGCCGAGCGAGAGCATCGGATAGCGATGCGGCACCGTGGGGAAGCCCTTGGTGATATCGCCGCCCACACGCTGCGTGGGGCTGTTGGGCGAAGCAAGGTCGGGGAACTGCTGCTCCAGGCGCTCCAGCTCCTTCAGCAGCGCATCGAACTCCTGGTCGCTGATGACCGGCTGCGCGAGCACATAGTACCGGTGGTTGTGCTGCTCGAGCTCACGGCTCAAGGCGCGGATGCGCTGCACGGCTTGCGAATGATCCATCGATGCCCACGGCCTTGAGGCGCCCAAACCTAGCGCGGTGGGCGGCTCGCCCGTCAAGGAGCGCCTTGGGGGCTGTGGCGCGCCCTGATGAAACGGTTGTTGCCGCTCATGTCCGTGAACACGAGCACCTCCCCGAAGCCCAGTGCCCGTAGCGCATGGGCCGAATCGTGGGCCAATCGGTAGTGCGCCTCGAACCAGAGCGTGCCGTCAGGCGCCAACGCTGCAACGGCCGCAGAGCCAATGGCCCGATAGAAGGCCA
>CAZJTB010000551.1:0-1911 GCA_964548485.1 uncultured Chryseobacterium sp.
ATCGGTTACGCTCTTTGGCGCTCATGCCCGCGAACTCCTTGGTGAGGCTGCTATCGGCTTGGGCAGGCGCCATCAGGGCCAGGCACATCGCGGGCAGCAGCAGGAACTGGCGCATGGAAGAGCGCTTGCGAAACTAGCCTCGTCGTCCACGGCGGGCCCCTGGTCGGGCGGGAGTATTCAGCAAGCGGGGGTTGATACGGGCGCCGCCTCCCTCCTGTTGCCTGCGGATGCAGCAGCCCGGCGATACCTTTCGCCGCCGGATGCACGAGAGCAGCCCTTGCCAGCGTTGCATTCCCGGCATCTTCACCCATCGCCATGCGCCGCACGCTCATCGTCCCGTTCCTCGCCGCCCTGCTCAGCAGCTGCCAATCCGATCCGAAAGCGAGCCCTGAATACCAGCAATTGGCGGAGGACGCCGGCCGGACCGAGCAGAAAGTGGTCGAGCGAGACTCCACCATCAACATGCTCTTCGGCACGCTGAACCGGATCAACGAGAACCTCCGGACGATCCGGGCCAAACAGGGCCAGCTCCTGCAGCCCGAGCCGGGCGCCGAAGGGCCTGAGATGGAGCAGCGCATGATGGAGCACCTCACCAGCATCGATGGCCTCCTCAACGAGAACAAGGAGCTGGTGGCCCGGCTGCGCAAGCAGGCCAAGACCTCGGCCGGCACCATAGCTGAGCTGGAGAAGACCGTGGCCAGCCTTGAGCAAGGCTTGCAGGAGAAGAATGAAGAGATCGGCAGCCTCAAGGAGCAATTGGCCAGCACGAACAGCAGCCTGGCCACCCTGATCGAGATGTACCGCGACAAGAGCCAGCTGAGCGACATGCAGCGCGCTGACCTGAACACGGCCTACTATGCCATCGGCACGGTGAAGGAGCTGCGTGCCAATGGCGTGCTGGAGAAGGAGGGTGGCGTGATCGGCATCGGTGCGGTGAACAAGCTCAACAGCGACAATCTGCCGAAGGACTACTTCACCCGGATCGACATCACCCGCACGCAGGAGATCCCGCTGGCCGCGAAGAAGGCCAAGGTGAGCACCTCGCACCCTGCAGGCAGCTATCGCCTCGATGGCGAGAAGCTCGTGATCACCGACCCCAGCCGGTTCTGGAGCGTAAGCAAGTACCTGGTGGTGGTGGTGGAATGAGCGGCCGCCCATGGCTTGCCACCCCAAGCCGGCCGTTGAGCTGATCGTGCTTGCCTGCGGATAGCCGGCAGAAGGGCACGGTACCTTCGCCTGCCGATGCGCACGGAGTACCCAGCCAAGATCCTGCTCGCCTGGGCCGAGGCCATACGCGGGAATAGCGCTCTGCGCGACTGGCTCACCACCCACGGCTACCCGGAGCTGGGCATCTTCACCTTCGCCCTGCGCAACAAGCCGGATGCGCGCAAATGGCTCATGGACAACGGCCATCCGCACCTGATGGCGCTGATCAACGGCATCGAGGGGAGGCAGGAAGCCCTGGATTGGCTCGAACGCAATGGAATGGCGGTGATGAAGCATATGGCCTTGGCCGCCGATAACGACCGTGATGCCCTCAACTGGCTCATCGCGAACGGCCATCGGGACCTGGCGATGATCAGCCACCGCATGCACGAGGTGAAGCAGCAGATCGAGGACGACAACAACGATCCGCACAAGTACAAGTAGTGCCGGATCACATCGCCCGCCAATGGCGCACGAGCCGATGGAGGAGGATGAGGTCGATGACCGCATGGGCCGTCATGGGGGCGATGAGCCCATGTGCCTGCGCCTGCCAGCCGAACAGGAGCATGATGCCGGTGAGCAGCAAGCCATAAGCGAGCACGCGGCGATCGCGTGGGTCGAGGTAGCCGTGCAACGCCACGAACACCACTGCGGTGAGGGGAATGCCCAGCCAATGCTGCAACGCGCCCCGGAACAGCAGTTCCT
>CAZJTB010000552.1:0-1905 GCA_964548485.1 uncultured Chryseobacterium sp.
CGGCAGCAGCACGATGGCGGTGAGTGCGATCAGATGCTTAAGCATGGCTCAAAGGTATCGGCCCGGGCAGCCAAAGGCCGTGCCAGCGATCAAAGGCCCTTGCTCCAGTTGGGGTGCTTGCGCATCACCTCGCGCGCCTTCTTCCCCTTGAGCATGGTCTTGCGGCATTTCGGCGAGCCGCATTTGCAGGCCCAGGTGCGCAGGAGCTTCACGGTGTAGGGCACCTCGAAGTCGAATCCGTAGTCGTAGGTGATCTCCTCGCCGGGCTTGATGGCCCGAAGGGCCTCGATCCACACCGTGTCCTTCTTGGGGTCGGGCTTCTTCTTGCGCTCGCTGTGCACGTAGGCGATGGCGTTGGGCTCGCAGCCCGTGTTGATCCAGCGGGCGATGCCGCCGCCGCGGTTGGCGTCGAGCACCCAGTGCTTGTTCAGGGTGAAGAGGAAGGTGTGCCCGGTGGCCACGTCGCCGTAGTACTGCTCATCGGCCTCGTCGTGGGTGATGAGCTTGCCCACGTATTGGATGATGCGCTCGCCCTTGCGGATGGGGGCCGTGGCGAACACGCCGTTCCCATGGATGCGCGATCGCCTGCGGGCGACCTTGAGTTTCTTCCCTGCCATGCAGCTTGGTTCCGTTTTGCGGGCGGCAAAGAAAGGGAAGCCGCTTCATCGGGGCGCGCGGCGACCGATCGGTTGTGAACAGGCGCTCAGAAGTACAGCCCCACCACCGCGATCGCGGTGATCACGCACACCAGATCGGCCAGGAGCATGATGCCCAACGTGTAGCGGGTGTCCTTCACGCCCACGCTGCCGAAGTAGAGCGCCACCACGTAGAAGGTGGTCTCCGCCGCGCCCTGGAAGAGGCACACGAGCTGGCCGGTGACGCTGTCGGGGCCGTAGGTCTTCATGGCGTCGAGCAGGAAGCCGCGCGAGCCGCCCGCGCTGAAGGGGCGCATCAGGGCCACGGGGATGGCGTCGATGATCTCCTTGCTCACGCCCACGCTGGCCATGGCCCACGAGAGGCCGTCCATCACCAGGCCCATGAGGCCGCTGTTGCGGAAGATGCTGAGCGCGGCGAGCATGGCCAGCATGTAAGGCAGCACGCGCAGTCCCGTGGTGAAGCCGTCCTTGGCGCCGTGCACGAAGCTGTCGAAGAGGTTGGTGCCCTTCTCCTTGAAGAAGCGCTCCATTAGGAAGGCGTATCCCACGATCAGGAGGATGATCACCAGCAGCATGCCGTTGCTGAGGTTGTCGGTGAAGTGGAATTTGGCCGCGCCCGCCAACGATCCGATGTAGGCCATGAGGCCCCCGATGATCGCGGTGACGAGCAGCACGCCGCCCATCACGGGCAGGTTGAAGAGGTTCACGCGCTGCTTGGCGGCCACCATGAAGAGCGCGGCCAAGGTGCCCACGAAGCTGGTGATGATGAGCGGGATCATCACGTCGGCGGGATTGGCGGCGCCCATGGCCGCACGGTAGCCGATGATGCTGGTGGGCAGCAGGGTGAGGCCCGCGGCATGCAGGCACAGGAACATGATCTGGGGGTCGGTGGCGCGGTCCTTCTCGGGGTTATCCGCTTGCATGCTCTCCATGGCCTTCAGGCCGAAGGGCGTGGCGGCGCTATCGAGGCCGAGGAAGTTCGCAGCGAAGTTGAGCGTCATGAACCCGTAGGCGGGGTGGTCCTTCCGCAGCCCCGGGAACACCCGATGGAAGACGGGCGAGAGCACGTGGGCCACCTTTTCCATGGCGCGCGAATCGATGAGCAGGTTGAGCAGGCCGCAGAAGAAGGTGAGGTAGCCGATCAGCGGCAGCCACAGGTCCATGATGGTGTTGCGGCAGGTGGCGAAGAGGCCATCGGCGGGCTACTTGCCGCGCGTGACCTTGATGATGCCGGTGCCGTTGAGCACGA
>CAZJTB010000553.1:0-1904 GCA_964548485.1 uncultured Chryseobacterium sp.
GGGGTCGGTGAACTTCACGGCCTCGCTGTAGCGCGATTTGCGGGTGAGGTCCACTTGGCGCACGCGGAAGGTGTTCTCGCCGCTGTGGGGCGTCACCTTGAAGGTGTAGGAGTTCTCGCCGGGCTTGCCCACGCCGGGCACCTCGCCCACCTTCACCCATTTGTTCCAGCGCTTCTGCTCCACGATGAAGGGCAGCTCGCCCGTCTCGTTGGTGGTGACGAAGGTGTAGGTGCCGTCGCTGGCGATGCTCTGCTTCACGATGTCGAAGGTGCTCTTCGGCTTCAGCACCTCGGGATTGAGCACCACGGGGGTGCAGCCGTCCTTATGCCGGATCTTCACTACAACTGCATCGCCGAGCTTAAGCCCGAAGTTGCCCATGTCCACCTCGAAGGCGCTGGAGTTGATCTCGTCCGTGGCGATCTGGTCATTCACAGTGACCTCGAACACGCAGAAGCCCACGCCCGCCTCGGAGAAGGGGTTCTGGATGAAGAGGTTCTTGCCTTGGTAGTGGCCCTCGATGACGATGGTGCCCGCGAAGGCGGTGGCGCCGAGAAGGGCAGCGAGAAGAGCGGAGAATAGGCGCATGAGCAGGGTTCTACAGCGGACGAAGATAGCTTTTCGGCCTTGCGGCGAACGCTTCGGCGGGCTGTTTACGCACCTGCGCCCTGCCGGTTGCAGTACGCTGAGAATCAGTGCGAGAAGGCCTTCACGCCGGCCTCGATGCGCACATCGAGGTGGTTCTCCAAGGGCGGGATGGGGCAGGAGTACTTGCCGCCATAGGCGCAATACGGGTTGTAGGCCCGATTGAAGTCCAGTTCCACCTGCTTGCCGAGCGGCGCGCGCAGGTCGAGGTAGCGCCCGCCGCCGTAGGTCTCCTCGCCATTGGTCAGGTCGGTGAAGGGCACGAAGAGGTAGTCGGCGTAGCCGGGCTTCCTCGCCAGGTCGATGTTGCGGAACACGGTGAGGCGCTCCTTCTTCCCGGCCAAGGTGAAGCGCAGCTGGCCCACGGCCTGGTACTGCGGCAGGCGGTCGGTGGTGGTCCTCATGCCGAAGGGCTTGCCGGCCTTGGGCCTATAGCTGGCCTGCACGCGGAAGCGCGCATCCGGGGCGAAGCGCTCCAGCTCGGTGAAGTGCTCCCGGTCCTTGGGCAGCAAAGGCGAATGGTCCGGGTCGCGGTAGTCGGCGTTGATGCGGGCCCAATAGGCCGAAAGGCTGTCGGCCCAGGTGCGGTCCGGCGCCTGGGCGCTCGCGCACAAGGCCGAGAGGCCCGCAATCACGAGGAGGAGCGACCTCATCAGACCGGCTGCTTGGTGCGCACGCTGCCGATCATGCGGGCCACGTCGGCCTCGCTGTACCGGCCTCGGTCATCATCCTGCACGATGAAGGTGCGCCCATCGGCTTCGACGATGCGGTAGAAGTGCACGAACACGATGTCCTCATCCGGGAAGACCGATCGCCACACGATGCGGTCAGGCTGCTCCTCGATGATGCTATTGGTGCGTAGAGGGTCGCGGCTTAGGTCGGCCTTCAGCCTGCCGATATCGCCGGGCTCCTCGGTGATGAGGATGCTGAAGCGCTCGCCCGCCTGCACGGAGAGGTGGCCGAACTCCTCGTTCCAACGGACCGTGGGCGTGTCAACGCCCAAGGTGGCGGCATCGCCGAGCTCGATGGAGAAGGGGATGTCGTGGCCGGCGAGATCCACGGCGAGGCTGGTGGCCACAGGCGCGGGGTCGGCGGCGGGATCGGACGTGTTGCTGCCACCGCATGAAGCGAAGAGCAATGCCGCGAGAAGGAGGCTCGTGTTGCGCATGCGGCGAAAGTAACCGGCCTATTCGCCCACCTTCACGCGCAGCCCTTCGCTATGGGAACTGAACTCCGGTGCGTACATGCACATGGCCGTGGTG
>CAZJTB010000554.1:0-1890 GCA_964548485.1 uncultured Chryseobacterium sp.
CCATCTGGCGCATGGGGATGCGGCCGGTGCCGAACACGATGGTCTGCATGGGCGAAGCCACGGGCAGCATGAAGCCCAGGCTCGCGGCCAGTGCCGATGGCCACAGGATGCTCTGCGGGTCCATGCCCCAGCGTTCGGCCATGGCGGCGAGGATGGGCAGCGTGAGGCTGGCCGTGGCGGTGTTGCTGCCCAGCTCGCTCAGCAGGCATACGATGAGGGCGGTACTCCCGATGAGCAGCACCATGGGCAGGGAGCCGAGGCCCGCCATCGCCTCGCCGATGATGCCGCTGAGGCCGCTCCTATCCACGCCGGCGGCCAGCGCGAACCCGCCGCCGATGAGGAGCAGCACGCCCCAGGGCACGCGCTGCTCGGCGAAGCTCCAGCTCATGAGGGTGCGGCCTTCCTCGTGCGTGGCATACGCATCGTGCGGATGCCGCATGCGCCTACCGGCGGGCAGCAGGAAGAGCAGCACCGCGCCCATCACCGCCACGGCGGCATCACTCACTTCCTTCAGCACGCCGGCGCGATCGCGCCAACCGGTGAAAAGGACCAGTTCGCCCTGCTTGATGGAATCGCCGGTCATCCACAGCAGCGCCACCAGCGCGAACACGCCGCCGGCGAGCCATTCATCACGTAAAGCAGGGCCAAGTGCCTTCAACCGCTGTCGCACGCCTTCCGCCCCGCCGAGCGAATCGCCCTTCAGCTTGAAGACCAGGCGTGTGAGCAGCAGCCAGGCGATGGACAGGAAGACAATGGATAGAGGAAGGCCCGTGGCCATCCATTGCCCGAAGCCGATGGCCGCCTGACCGGGATAAAGCTGCTTCCACAAGGCGATGAAGACGAGATTGGGAGGCGTACCAACGGGAGTGGCCATGCCGCCCACCGTGGCGCCGTAGGCCACACCGAGCAGCAGGGGCACGGTCAGGCGCTTGCGCGCCCCGGCCGGGGCATCCTCATCGTCGATCAGGCTCAAGGCGATGGGCAGCATCACCAGCGTAGCGGCGGTGCTGTTGATCCACATGCTCAGCAGTGCGGCCGCGACCATCACACCCAGTACCAGGCGCTCCGAGGAGCTGCCCACGCGCGCCATGATGGCCAGCGCGATACGGCGATGCAGCCCGCAGCGCTCGATGCCCAGCGCGATGATGAATCCACCGAGGAAGAGGAAGATGATCTCCTTGCCATAGTTGGCGGCCGTGCCGGGTACATCCTCGATGCCAAGCACAGGGAAGAGCACCAACGGCAGGATGGAGGTGACGGGGATGGGAACCGCCTCAGTGATCCACCAAAGCGCCATCCACGCCACGAGGCCGGCCATGAGGGCGGGTGTATCGCCTTGGTGCCGCATGAGCGCGAACACCAGCAGGGCCGATAACGGTCCGGCGATCTGGAAGAGACGGCGGCGCATGGGCGGCAGGCGAAGTTACCCGGGCGGGATGAACGCGGGCTCCACCGCAAAGCGTTAGGAATACAGCTGCAGATGGCGCAGATGAATGCGATCTTCCTGCAAGTGCGCCTCTTGATGATCGTCCGTGGTCAGCTTAAGCTCCGTATCCCGCGTTTGCCGTATCATCCGCGTCATCCGCAGCCGTCGTTCCTCACATCAAAATATCGTTCTCCGGCTTCAGCGGTCCGGGCACCTGCGGCTCACCGATCATCTGCATCAGATCGATCTCGATGGTGCGCGTGAGGGCCGCCATGGGGATGTCGTTGGCACCGCCCTCGAAGGGGTTGGAGGTGGCCTCGCCGATGGCGTCCATGGTGTGGAAGACCCAGGCGACCAATGCGCTGAAGGGGATGGTGAGCCACACGAAGCCATCACCCAGCTTCGCGAACTCCTGCACCATGCCGAAGGGGAGCAGCACGATGAAGATCCACACGAAGTAGAGG
>CAZJTB010000555.1:0-1874 GCA_964548485.1 uncultured Chryseobacterium sp.
AGCACCTTGATGCCCATGCGGCGGCATTCCTCCATGAAGAAGGTGACCTTGTCGATGCTGCTCTGGTTGTGGGTGAGCACGCTGGCCATGTACTCGGCCGGGTAGTTGGCCTTCAGCCAGGCGGTCTGGTAGGCCACGAAGGCGTAGCAGGTGCTGTGCGACTTGTTGAAGGCATACTGGGCGAAGGCCTCCCAGTCGGTCCAGATCTTCTCGCACACCTTGGCGTCGAAGCCGCGCTCGGCGGTGCCGGCCATGAACTTGCCCTTCATCTTGTCCAGCGTGGCGCGGTCCTTCTTGCCCATCGCCTTGCGCAGCACGTCCGCATCGCCCTTGCTGAAGCCGCCGAGCTTCTGGGCCAGCAGCATCACCTGCTCCTGATACACGGTGATGCCGTAGGTCTCGTGCAGGTATTCCTCCATCTCGGGCAGGTCGTACACGATCTTCTCCAACCCGTGCTTGCGCTTGATGAAGTTGGGGATGTATTCCAGCGGGCCCGGCCGGTACAGCGCGTTCATGGCGATGAGGTCGCCGAATTGGTCGGCCTTCAGCTCGCGCAGGTACTTCTGCATGCCGGCGCTCTCGAACTGGAAGGTGCCGTTGGTCTCGGCGCGCTGGTACAGGGCGTAGGTCTTCGGGTCATCGAGCGGGATGCCGTCGATGTCGATCCGGACGCCATGGTTCTGGTCGATCATCCGCAGCGCGTCGCGGATGATGGTGAGCGTCTTCAGCCCCAGGAAGTCCATCTTGATCACGCCGGCGTCCTCCACCACCTTGCCATCGTACTGCGTCACCAGCATGGGCGAGTCCTTGGTGGTGCACACGGGCAGGATCTCCTTCAGGTCCTTGGGGGCGATGATGATGCCTGCCGCGTGGATGCCCACGCCGCGCACGCTTCCTTCGAGCTTCTCGGCCTCGCGCAGCACATCGGCGGTGAGCTCCCCGCCCTCGAGGATCTCGCGCAGCTGCTTCACGTTGGCCAGGTCGTCGGCGCCGAACCCTTCCTTCTCGGCCAGGCTCTTTTCGCCCTGCAACGGCGCGTGCAGCACGCGGCCCAGCTCGATGCCGGGCTTCTCGGGCACCAGCTTGGCCAGCTTGTCGGCCTCGGCGAGCGGCAGGTCGAGCACCCGGCTCACGTCGCGGATGCTCAGCTTGGCGGCCATGCTGCCGTAGGTGACGATCTGCGCCACCTGGTCCTTGCCGTACTTGTCCACCACGTAGTCGATCACCTTCTGCCGGCCCTCGTCGTCGAAGTCGGTGTCGATGTCGGGCATGCTCTTGCGGTCCGGGTTCAGGAAGCGCTCGAAGAGCAGGTCGTATTTGATGGGGTCGATGTTGGTGATGCCGATGCAATAGGCCACCGCGCTGCCCGCAGCACTGCCCCGCCCGGGACCGATGAGCACGCCCATGTTGCGCCCGGCGTTGATGAAGTCCTGCACGATGAGGAAGTAGCCCGCGAAGCCCATCGTCTTGATGGTGAAGAGCTCGAAGTCGAGGCGCTCCTTGATTTTCGGGTCGAGGCTGTCGATGGAGCCGTTGCCCTCGCCCAGCCAGCGCTTCGCCGCGCCTTCGTAGGTGAGGTGCTTCAGGTACTCGTCCTGATCGGTGAAGCCGGCGGGGATCTGGTAGTTGGGCAGGAGGATGTCCTGCTTCAGCTTCAGGGTCTCCACCTTGTCCACGATCAGCTGCGTGTTGTCCAGCGCTTCGGGCAGGTCGCTGAAGACACGCGCCATCTCGTCCTTCGTCTTGAAGAAGAACTCGTCGTTGGCGAAGGCGAAGCGGGTGCCCTTGGGCTTGCTCTCCTCGTCGTCGAAGTCCTTGGCGCTGGGCGTGCTCTGCTTCTCACCGGTGTTGATGCAGAGCAGGATGTCGTGCGC
>CAZJTB010000556.1:0-1868 GCA_964548485.1 uncultured Chryseobacterium sp.
GAGTCCGCCGTCGCCCAGCACCACGCTCTGGCTGGCGCTCTGCTCGCCACCGGCGATCCGCTGCTGCGCCTCCAGCCCGAAGCTCACGTTGGCCTGCAGGGAGGCGAGCGAACGGAACAGGTTCTTGTGCTTGTAGCCCAGGTTCACCGATGTGCCCAGTGCCCCGCCCCGGTTGGTCATGAAGCCTTCGAGGCTGAAGCCCTGGTGCTTGCCGGGCGTCAGGTTGATGCGCGCATCGGCGATGCCCTTTCCGCCATGCCCCGTGGTGTCGTAGGCGATGCTCACCTGCTCGAACACGCCCAGGGAGGTGAGCCTGCGGTACGTGCGGTCGGCATTGCGCTGCCGGAACAGCTCGCCGCTGGTGAGGAAGATGGGATGGCCCAGGGGCTTGTACCGGTAAATGGGCCTGCCGAGGTGCACGAAGCGGTAGCCTTCGGCCATCACGGTGTCTGCGCCCAGGATCGAGGCGCCGCGTTGGGCCCGGATGGTGGATACCTGCATCGTGCCCAGGGTGTACCGCGTGCCCTCCGGTGTGCCGGCCAGGCCCCGTTGCCCCTTGGCACCCGGGCGCTCCAAGCGCATCACCAGGTCAACCTGATGACCGCCCACGCTGGTGTCGGCCACGTACTGGATCAGGTCCTTGGTGAAGTAGAGGTAGCCTGCGTCGCGCAGCAGGCCGGTGATGCGGGCGCGTTCCGCTTCCAGCACGTCATCATCGAATCGCTGACCGGTGATGATCAGGCTCTCGGCAGCATGGTTCGAAGCGATGCGCTGGATCGCATCATCGTCAACCGCCACGCGCAGATTGCGGAAGCGGTACGGCGTGCCGGCGCGCACATGGTAGGTCACCCGCGCCTTCGGCCGGTGCAGGCGACCGCCGTACCAGGCGCGATCCATCAGCTTCACGGTGGCATCGGCATCGGCGTGGAACCAGCCTTCCTTGGTCATGTGCAGGCGCATCTGCTCAACCGAGCGGGTGATGAGGGCGCTGTCCAGCACGGCAGGCGCCTCGCCCACCGTCTCGCGCAGCCATTCAGCGCGCGTTGGTGAGTACGGCTTGGGCTCCTTGCCGCGCGCCGCGCGCTTCGCGTTCCGCCGGTCGCGCTTCGCATCCTTCGCGGCACGCCACTGCGGTATGCGCTCGGGGTTCGGCAGGTTGTGCATGTGCAGGTAGAATGGGATGCCGAGCACCCGCTTGTTCGGCGATTGCTTCACGATGGCCTGCAGATCCTCGCGGCTTGCCTCCCGGGAGTCAACAACCACCTTGTTCGATTTCAGCAATGCCTGCTGGCCCGTGAGCCGGCGCGTGGGATCGCACCCGGCGAGCAGCATCAGCGCCGATGCGGCCAGCAGGATGAGGTGCGAGGTGGACCGCAAGCGAGGGGGCGTGCTGCCTACTTTGCGCGGCCTTGCCGATGCGCGTGAAGCAGGCATGGCCAAATATATCCGGGCGTTGAGCTTCAAGACCGATTGGCGAGCGGTAAGGGCGCTGCACCGCAAGGAGCACCGCCAGGAGCAAGGATTGTTCCTCGCGCAAGGCCCCAAGCTGGTGCAGGAACTGCTGAGCTCGGGGTTGGCGGTTCGCGCCATCCACACGCGCGAGGACCTCGCCGATCGGTTCCCGAGGGAGCTGGTGCAGGTGCACCCGCAGCACAACCTCGATCGCATGGGCACCTTGGAGAGCGGTAACGAGGTGATCGCCGTGGCAGCTATGCCGCGTGTGCGGGATTACTCGGCGCTGGGCCAGCATGAGCTGGCTCTGGCGCTCGATGGCATCAGCGATCCCGGCAACATGGGCACCCTGCTCCGCATTGCCGACTGGTTCGGAGCGGCCCGCGTGATCCTCGGTCCCGATTGCGTGGACGAGT
>CAZJTB010000557.1:0-1862 GCA_964548485.1 uncultured Chryseobacterium sp.
CCTTCCAGTTGTCCTCGGGCAGGGGCTCGCTGAGCACCACGAAGAACTTGAAGTTGGGGAACTCGCGGGCGATGCTGTTGAAGTGCTCCAGGTAGAAGAGCTCGCGCTTGCTGCGCCCCCCGTACCAGTAAGTCACCTTGCGGCCGCTCTTCAGCGTGTGGAAGAGGTGGAAGAGGTGCGAGCGCATGGGGGCCATGCCGGCGCCGCCGCCGATGTAGAGCATCTCGGCATTGGTCTCCTTGATGAAGAACTCGCCGTAGGGGCCGCTGATGGTGACCTTGTCGCCGGGCTTGCGGCTGAACACGTAGCTGGAGCAGATGCCGGGGTTCACGTCCATCCAGCCGTTCTTGGCGCGGTCCCAGGGCGGGGTGGCGATGCGGATGTTGAGCATCACGATGTTGCCCTCGGCCGGATGGTTGGCCATGGAGTAGGCGCGGAAGATGGGCTCGGGGTTCTTCATCTTCAGGTCCCAGAGCTTGTATTTGTCCCATTCACCCTTGAAGTCCATGGGGTCGCGGCCGAGCGCCTGCAGCTCCGGGTGCGCGGTGATGTCGATGTTCTTGAAATCCACCTCGCAGGGTGGCACATCGATCTGGATGTAGCCACCGGCCTCGAAGTGCAGCGTCTCGCCCGGGGGCAGCTTCACCACGAATTCCTTGATGAAGCTGGCCACGTTGTAGTTGCTCACCACCTCGCACTCCCACTTCTTGATGCCGAAGATCTCCTCGGGCACCTTGATGTCCATGTCCTGCTTCACCTTCACCTGGCAGCCCAGGCGCCACTTGTCGGCGATGGCCTTGCGGCTGAAGTAGGGCGCCTCGGTGGGCAGGATCTCACCGCCGCCATCGAGCACCTGGCACTTGCACATGGCGCAGGTGCCGCCGCCGCCGCAGGCGCTGGGCAGGAAGATCTTCTGCTCGCTGAGGGTGCTGAGCAGGGTGCTGCCGGCGGCCACCTCGATGGTCTTCTCGCCGTTGATGCGGATCTTGACGAGGCCGCTGGGCGTGAGCTTGGCTTTGGCGTAGAGCAGCAGGCCCACCAGCAGGAGGGTTACGACAAGGAATACCGCGAGGGTGATGATGATCGTGGGGCCCATCGGTGGTCAGATCTTGATGCCCATGAACGCCATGAAGGCGATGCCCATGAGGCCGGTGATGATGAAGGTGATGCCGAGGCCGCGCAGTGGGGCGGGCACATCGCTGTAGCGGATCTTCTCCCGGATGGCGGCGATGGCCACGATGGCCAGGAACCAGCCCACGCCGCTGCCCAGCGCGAAGCTGCTGGCCTCGGCGATGGTGCTGTACTGGCGCTCCTGCATGAAGAGCGCGCCACCGAGGATGGAGCAGTTCACGGCGATGAGCGGCAGGAAGATGCCCAGCGCCCCGTACAGCGCGGGGGCGAACTTCTCCACCACCATCTCCACCAGCTGCACGATGGCCGCCACCACGGCGATGAACATGATGAAGGAGAGGAAGCTCAGGTCGATGTCGGCGAAGCCGGCGCCGAGCCAGCTCAGCGCGCCCTGCTTCAGCACGTAGTTCTCGAGCAGGTAGTTCACCGGAACGGTGACGCCGAGCACGAAGATCACGGCGGCGCCCAGGCCCACGGCGGTCTTCACCGTCTTGCTCACGGCCAGGTACGAGCACATGCCCAGGAAGTAGGCGAAGATCATGTTCTCGATGAAGATCGCCTTGACGAAGATGTTGACGAGGTTCATGGCGCTTCGCGATTAGGCTTGCTCGATGAGCTTGGTGTTCCGGGCCCGCTGTATCCAGATGATGATGCCCACGAGCACGAGCGCCATGGGAGGCAGGATCATCATGTTGTTGTTGAAATAGCCGATGCCCGCATCGCCATAGAGG
>CAZJTB010000558.1:0-1854 GCA_964548485.1 uncultured Chryseobacterium sp.
TCCACCCATGGCTTCATCGTAGCGCACGATTGCGGAAGGGAAGTCGGTGTAGAACGGATCCACTCCTTGCGCGTTGGGCGGCTGCAGATTCACGTAGCATTCGTAGTCCGGGTAGTTCACCAGGTCCTTGGGCAGCTTGGTGTCAAAGTAGAGCATCTTCTCTTGCATTCCGGGCTTCACGATGCGGACCGTGTAGAACTGGTCGATGTCCAGCTCGAGCTCGAAGCGGCCATTCTTGCCCTCCAGCTTGCCCAGTTCCTTGTTGTCCTTGTACAGGAACAGCTCGAATTCGCTGACTTTCTTGCCTGCGCTCGTCACCTCGCCATGCACCGGCAGGTACCAGCCTTCGGCTTGGTCACGGCGGTCAACCAGTTTGCCCTTGCCCTTTTGGGCGTTGGCGTTCAAGGTGGCGCAGATGGCCAGGGCTGTGGCGGCGGTGATGAGGAGGGAACGCATGGGAGAGTGTTGAATGCCCTGTTCAACGCGTGGCCGTGCCGGCGGGTTACGCCACTTGGGCGAACGGGAAGGACTGGTGCTGCTCAGCACCGGCTGGCAGCTCCAGGAAGATGGTGGCTCCCTGGCCGTGCGCGCTTTCGGCCCAGGCGCGCCCGCCGTGCTTGTTGACCACCCGCTGCACGATCGCGAGCCCTACACCGGTGCCCTCGAACTGCTCCGCCTTGTGCAGCCGCTTGAACACGCCGAAGGCCTGCTCCTTGTGCTGCGAATCGAAGCCCACCCCGTTGTCCTTCACCCAGATCAGGTCCAGCCCGTCCGTGCGGCGGTGCCCTATCTCGATGCGGGGCGCCGCTGTGGTCCGTGTGAATTTCACGGCGTTGGAAAGCAGATTGTGCAGGGCCACCTTCAGCATGGGGGCATCGGCCAGCACGCGGGCTTCATCGCTGATCTCGAAGCTCACCTGGGTGAAGCGGTCCGCAGGGACGATATCGGCCACTGCTTCCCGCGCGATGGCCAGCAGCCCCACTTCGCGGCGCTCGAGCTCCCGCGTGTTCGCCTGCGAGAAGCGGAGCAGGTCATCCACGAGTTGGATCATTTGCTTGGCCCCGCGCTCGATGCGCTCGGCGAAGGGCAGGCATTCCGTCAGTGCTGGGCTTTCTTGCGCGGTGGCCTTGAGCATCTCGCTCAGCGCGGCGATGTTCTTCAGTGGCGATCGCAGGTCATGCGCCACTGAGTAAGAGAACGAGCCGAGGTCCTCGAGCGCTTCAAGCAACTGCGCGGTGCGCACCGCCACGCGTTTGTCCAGGTCGCTGTTCAGCTTCTCCAGCCGCTTGCGCTCCTGATTGCGGTCCGTCACGTCCTTGATGATGGCCTGGAACACATCGCGGTGCCCGTGCTGGGCGCCGAGGTAGGTGGCGGTCATCAAGCAGTCGATCACATTGCCTTGCGGCGTTCGCAAGGTCAGGTCCACATTCACGAAGTCCTTTCCGCTCCGGTGGTTCTTCAGCCGGCGCACGAGTGCGCTGGGCTGCTCGATGAACTCCGTGAAGCGGTGCTGCGCCAGGGCCGGTCGCTCAAGGCCCAATAGTCTGGCGCAGGCCTCGTTGGCCTGGAGCACGGCGCCCCGGTGGTCAACGATCACGATGGGGTCGGCGCTCGACTCGAACACCTGGCTGTAGCGGTCCAGGAGGCGGTCCTTCTCGCGGCGGAGCTGGTGCACCTCGAAGGCCTGCTGCATGCGCAGGCGCAGGTCGTTCTCGTCCCAGGGCTTGGTGGCGTAAGCGTAGATGCCGCCCTCGTTCACGGCGCGCACCACGGCATCGAGGTCGCTGTAGCCGGTGAGCAGCATGCGCATGGCCTCCGGGTATCGCTCGCGCGCGATGGCAAGGAACTCGCTCC
>CAZJTB010000559.1:0-1853 GCA_964548485.1 uncultured Chryseobacterium sp.
CCAAGAAAGGGAAGAAGTAGTGATGAGGCTCGCCTAAAAGTGGCCGGGTGACTCGAAGTCACCCAGTCACTTTTAGGCGAGCCACTCATCGCTCATCACTAACTTAGTGTTGAACATCCAGGTCGTCGTACTCATAGATCGCGTGCTCCAGTTTCGAGCCTGCTGGAATTTCGATCAGCGGCTTGATGATCCCGTTGTGCAGGCCGTACACCCAGCCGTGCAGGTGCGGGGCGTTGCGCGTTTTCCAGGCCCGCTGTACGATGGAGGTGTCAGCCAGATTTCTGACCTGTTCCGTGATGGTGACTTCAATCAGACGGTTCAGGCGATCTTCCTCTGATTCGATCACCGAGAGTTCGCTCTCGTGCAAGCGATAGATGTCTTTGATGTGGCGCAACCACTTGTTGATCAAGCCGTACGAGTGGCGTGTCATGGCGGCCTTTACCCCACCACAGCCGTAATGCCCGCACACGATGGCGTGTTTCACCTCCAGTACTTCCACGGCGTATTGCAGCACGCTCAGCAGGTTCAGGTCGGTGTGCACCACCATGTTGGCGATATTGCGGTGCACGAAGATCTCGCCGGGATTCGTGCCCGTGATCTCGTTCGCGGGCACCCGGCTGTCGCTGCATCCGATCCAGAGGAATTCAGGCCGCTGGATCTTCTCCAAGCGATGGAAGAACTCGGGGTCCTTGGAAACGGTGTTCTCCGCCCAGGCCTTGTTGTTCAAGAGGAGTCTTTGGTAGCTGTCCATGGTGTTGGGATGATTCAGGTTCACGGCTCGGGATCGGCCAGCATCGTGCGCGGGGACGTTGCTTGCTCACCAGGCGGTGGCGGCATGCTGAGCAGCTGGAGCTTGATGCCGCGCCCGGCACAGGTGAAGGCGAAGTCCTCGATGATCTCGCGCACGTCGATATCATGGTCGTAGGAGCGTGAGCCGTCGATCACCACGCGTGCGCCGTCGGGTATCTCGCTCAGGGTGCGCTTGATGCCCGCCTTGTTCAGGAAGGTCACATCCTCGCTGAGCTCGATGTAGATGGGCATGCCCGGTTTGTAGCGATGGGGGTCGTAGTGGAAGGGCACCTTGAAGTTCTTCCAGAGGATGTGGATGAAGGCCAGCGCCAGTCCGAAGAGCACCCCGCGCAGCAGGTCGTTCGTGATGGCCATGAAGCCCACGGTGACGATGAAGGGGATGAATTGCGGGAGGCCCTGTTTCCAGATGCCCCTGAAGAGCACAGGCATGGTGAGCTTGTAGCCGACCAGCAGCAGTACGGCCGCCAGGCTGGCCAGCGGCACCATGCGGAGCAGGCCTGCGATGGTGAGCACCGAGACCAGAAGCCAGGCGCCGTGCAGGATCGCGGAGAGCTTCGTCTTACCACCGCTCTGGATGTTGGCGGAGCTGCGCACCACCACCTGGGTGAGCGGCAAGCCGCCCAGCAGGCCGCTGATGATATTGCCGGCTCCCTGCGCGTAGAGCTCCCGGTTGGCGGGCGTGATGCGCTTGTGGGGGTCCATCTTGTCCGTGGCCTCCACGCAGAGCAGCGTCTCGATGCTGGCCACCACGGCCAGCGAGAATGCCACGCGCCAGAACTCGCCGGTGCTGATCATGCCGAAGGAGGGCAGCACGTACGAGTCCAGTTCGGCAAGGTCGGGCAGCTGCACATAATGCCCGGCGCCGATGGCGAGAACCGGGTGCCCGTCGAATCCCAGCGCCATCACGATGCCCAGCGCCACGGCGAGCAAGGGGCCCGGCACGTAGCGCAGCCATTGATTGCGCTGGATGAGCGGGCGCTCCCAGAAGAGCATGACCAGCACGCAGGCCACGGCGATGAGCACCGCTCCCCAATTCGGCGACT
>CAZJTB010000560.1:0-1850 GCA_964548485.1 uncultured Chryseobacterium sp.
CTGCAGGGGCCGAAGAAGCGCTCCGGTGATGCCTGGTCCAATGCCGGCTGGTCAGAGGCCGATGAGGCCATCAGCGGCCAGCTCGCCACCATCGCCGGCCAGGGCGGGCGCATCGTGTTGCTCACGCCCACGGTGATCAGCCCGAGCATCGCCGCTGCCTTCTCCGCGTTCAAGGCGAAGTATGCCACGGCGGAGCACATCCAATACGACACGATCAGCTACCACGGCGTCACCACGGCCAACCAGCGCAGCTTCGGCCGACGGGTGATGCCGGGTTACGACCTCACCCAGGCCGATGTGGTGGTGGGTGTGGATTGTGACTTCCTGAGCAGCTGGGGCAACACCACCGAACACACCTGGCAATATGCCCGCCGCCGCCGTCCCAGCGATGCGGGGATGAGCTGGCACATCCAGTTCGAGGCCCGCATGAGCCTTACCGGCGCCAATGCCGATGAGCGCACGGCCATCAAGCCGAGCGAGGTGCCGGGCATCGTGATCAGCCTGCACGACCATGTGGCCAAGGCCACTGGTGGTGCGGCCGTGGGAGGCACTGACGCCACCTGCGATGCCGCCACCGCGCACGCGGCCGAAATGCTGCTGAAGGCCCGTGGGCGGAGCGTGGTGATGTGTGGCAGCAACCACGCCGACGTGCAGGTGCTCGTGAACAGCATCAACGTCATGCTGGGCAACTACGGCACCACCATTGACCTGGACAACGCCAGCAACCTCCTCCAAGGGGACGACGCGGCCGTGGCCCAGTTGGTGCAGGATCTTGAGGCAGGCCGCGTGGGCGCGTTGCTCATCGCCGGCGTGAACCCGGCCTATACCCTGCCGGATGCCGAGACCTTCAAGGCCGGCCTGGCCAAGACCGGTCTCACCGTGAGCTTCAGCGGCTATGCCGACGAAACGGCGAGCCTCTGTGGCTGGATCCTGCCGGACCACCACTACCTGGAGTCTTGGAACGACTTCAATCCGAAGCCTGGGCACTACGCCGTGGCCCAGCCCACCATCAATCCCCTCTACAGCACCCGTGCCTGGGGCGAAAGCCTCACCCGTTGGTGCGGGCAGTACACCAACTGGCACGACCACGTGAAGAGCGTGTGGCGCGCGCGTCTGGAGGCTCAGGGCGGCAATGCCGATGAGCGCTGGTACCAGGCCGTGCATGATGGCGTGCTGGTCGGATTCGTGAACGCCCCGGGTGCGGTCGTCTTCACGGGCGATGTTGCTGCTGCGGCCGCTGCCGCGAAGGCCTCTGCAAAGGGTGCCGGGGAATGGGAACTGCAGGTCTACACTTCGGAGGCCATCGGCGATGGTCTGCACGCCAACAACCCCTGGCTGCAGGAGATGCCGGACCCCATCACCAAACTCACATGGGACAATGCGCTGCTGATGGCGCCTGCCGACGTGGAGCGTCTGGGTCTCAACAGATACATCGGTCAGGAACACCCTGCCAGCGTCTGCAAAGTGGCGGTGAACGGGGTGGAGATGGAACTGCCCGTGCTCGCCGCTCCGGGCCAGAAGGCCGGCACGCTGGCGGTGGCACTGGGTTATGGCCGCGGCGCCAATGGCGAGAACGTGGGCCGCGCGGCCTGCCTGCGCGATGACGACGGCAAGCCCGTTCCCGTGGGCCGCAACGCCTATCCGTTCACTGCGCGCAGCGGAGGGGCGGTGAGCTACGATGCGCTCAGCGTGACCGTGGCACCCACCGGTGCCACCTATCCGCTCGCTCTTACGCAGACCCACCTGACGGATATGGAGCGCCACAGCGTGGTGAAGGAGACCACCTTCGCCACCTGGGCCAAGCACGATCCGCAGCACACCTACAACCCGCCGCACCTGCTGGCCGTGCA
>CAZJTB010000561.1:0-1844 GCA_964548485.1 uncultured Chryseobacterium sp.
GTAGGTGCGCAGGATGATGCCCAGCAACAGGTGCGCGCGCCCAAGGGATGCCGCCGCGCCGAGGAACTGCTGCCGGTAGCGGGTGGCCGATTCGGAGAAGCTGCGCAGCAGGCGCATGGGATGGAGCACCTTGCGCTCCTCGTCGATGCGGTAATGGCAATCGGGCTGGGTGCTGCGCAGCCGGAACCGCACGCCTGGCTCCAGCAGCGCGCGCGTATGCAGCTCCACATCCTGGTGCCGGGTGAATTGCGGATTGAAGCCGCCGATGCGTCGAAGGAACGAGGTTTCCCAGATGGGCTGCATGGTCTGCCACGGGAGGTCGTGCCGGAAGAAATCGCCCAAGGCATCGCGTGTGAGGGGCACCCAGCGTTGCGCGAGATCGCCCGGATGCTGGCGGAACACCTGCATGGTGCTCACGCTGAAATGGAATCCGCTCCCGAGCATCACGGCCAGCCTGCGCTCCACGCACTCCGGGGCCAGCAGGTCGTCGGCGTCGAGGAAGATGATGCACGGCGCTCGTGCCAGCTCAATGCCCTGGTTGCGGCACTGATTGGCCCCTTGGTTCTCCGGGTTGGCCACCACCCGGATGCGACTGTCATCGGCAGCCATAGCCTGCAGCAATCGCACCGTGCCATCGGTGCTCGCATCATCGATCACCAGCAGCTCCCAGCGTCCATCGGTCTGCGCCTGCACGCTGCGCACCATGCTGCCGATGAAGGCACCCTTGTTGTAGCTGGGCACGATGATGCTGACCGCAGGTTGGCCCTCCGCGATCTTCATGAAGGCGTCGCGAGAGGGCAGCACGGGCTCGGCTGCCATGCAGGCCTTCACCAGCAGGTAGCCCGGTGTGAAGCGCTCTTTGTTGAACTGCTCGCGCGCGTAGGCCATCAGGCGGCCCGCCTCCGCTTCATCCGGCTTGCCCATCCGGAGGGTGCCATCGGATACCACCTGCCCAAGACCATCGCGCCTCACGAGCTCAGTGAAATCGCCCACGCCCTCGCTGATGGCCACGGCCAGGCCTGCGCTGAGGTACTCGGCGAACTTGGTGGGCGATGCCACGCGGTTGGTGATGCGGTCATCGCGCAGCAGCAAGCCGATATCGCAGTCCTGGAGGATGGCCCGCACCTGCTCGTGCCCCACCCAGCGGCGCGCCACCTGCATCGGGTACGCGGCCTGCAGTCGCCGGATCACCTCATGCTCGGTGGTGAGGAAGAGCAGCCGATGGCCCGCATCGGCCTTCAGCCAGGGCTCCACCACGCGCTCCGCCAATTCCAACGACTGCCAGCCCACAGCCGTGCCGCTATACACGATTACGGTATCGCCAGTGGACCAGCCGAGTTGGCCACGGAGCACGTTGTGGGCGCGCTTCGGCAAGGCCTCCACGCTTCGGCCCAGGGTGCAGGGAATCACCACATGGCGCGCAGCCGCGTAACCGAAGCGCTCGCGCCAATGCTGCACCAAGGCCTCGCTCACCGCCATGCGCAGATCGGCCTTGAAGACCACCTCGCGCTCGAGCACGGCAGCCTCGCGCACCAGGCGGTCATCGTCAACAACGCGGTATTCCTCCCACTCCGCGCCATAAGCCGCCCGGGCGTCGAAGCAGACCTGGGCCAGCAGGCCCCGATCGCGCATGCGCAGGGCGAGCGCCGTGGCGAAGATGCCCCGGCAGATGGCGCCGGTGGGCTTGAGCCATTGGCACACCAGCCAGAGCCAGAGCCAATTGGCCCGCCAGAAGTGCTGCCTCGGGAACATCGGCAATACGATCGCGCCGGGATGGCGCTTGCGGATGAGCCGGCGCGATCTGAAGTAGCTGCGCAAAGAGACCAGCGTCACGAGCCGCACCT
>CAZJTB010000562.1:0-1840 GCA_964548485.1 uncultured Chryseobacterium sp.
GCGAAGGGCGCATTGCTGATCCACATCTTGGCGCCGTTCAGCAGGTAGTGGTCGCCCATGTCCTTGAAGGTGGTGACCATGCCGCCCGGGTTGCTGCCGAAATCGGGCTCGGTGAGGCCGAAGCAGCCGATCTTCCTGCCCTGCACCATGTCGGGCAGCCACCTTTTCTTCTGTTCCTCGCTGCCGTACTTCCAGATGGGGTACATGGCCAATGAGCCCTGCACGCTGCACAGGCTGCGCAGGCCGCTGTCGCAGCGCTCGATCTCCTGCATGATCAGCCCGTAGCTGATCTGGTCGAGGCCGGGTCCGCCATAAGCCTCCGGCACGAAGGGCCCGAAGGCGCCGATCTCGGCGAGCCCGGGGATGATGTCCTTGCTGAACTCGGCCTTCTCGAAGCGCTCCTCGATGATGGGCTTCAGATGCGCGCTCACATGCTTGCGCGCCGTGTCGCGGATCAGCTTCTGCTCCTCGGTGAGCAGCTCATCCACCAGGTAGTGGTCGTGGTGATTGAACAGGTCGGTGGCGGCGCGCTTCTCGGCGGTGCTCTTCGGCGTTGCGGTGGTGCTCATGCGATGGGCCTTCTGGGCCGGGCGCGAAATTAGGCCGGGGCGGGGGTGCCCACGGCCCTTCTACCTTCGCCGCCCTTCAGCACAACGCATGAGATTCGGCACCAAAGCCATCCACGCCGGCGTGGAACCCGACCCCGGCACCGGGGCCATCATGACGCCCATCTTCCAGACCAGCACCTACGTGCAGGCGGCGCCGGGCGACCACAAGGGCTACGAATACAGCCGCACCCACAACCCCACGCGCACGGCGCTGCAGAACGCGCTGGCCGCGCTCGAGAACGGCACGCACGGGCTCTGCTTCAGCAGCGGCATGGCCAGCATCGATGCCATCATCAAGCTGCTGAAGCCCGGTGACGAGGTGGTGAGCACCAACGACCTCTATGGCGGCACCTACCGGCTCTTCACGAAGATCTTCGAGGGCTTCGGCGTGAGATTCCGGTTCGTGGACATGGGCGACCTGAAGAACGTGGAAAGCGCCATGAGCCCGGCCACCAGGCTCATCTGGGCCGAGACACCCACCAATCCGCTGCTGCGCATCATCGACATCGCTGGCCTGAGCGCTATTGCCAGGAAGCACGGCTGCCTGCTGGGCGTGGACAACACCTTCGCCAGCCCCTACCTGCAGACGCCCATCGACCTGGGCGCCGACATGGTGATGCACAGCGTGACGAAGTACCTCGGCGGCCACAGCGACGTGGTGATGGGCGCGCTGGTGGTGAAGGATGCCGGCCTGGCCGAGCGCCTCGCCTTCATCCAGAACAGCAGCGGCGCCACGCCCGGCCCCATGGATTGCTTCCTCGTGCTGCGCGGACTGAAGACCCTGCACCTGCGTATGCAGCGCCATTGCGAGAACGGGAAAGCCGTGGCCGAGTGGCTGGTGAAGCATCCGAAGGTGGACAAGGTGTACTGGCCCGGCTTCGCCACGCACGCGAACCACGCCGTGGCGGCGCGGCAGATGCGCGGCTTCGGCGGCATGATCAGCTTCACGCTCAAAGGCGATGTGATGGCGGAAGCGATGCGCGTGATGAGCAGCACGGAGCTCTTCGTGTGCGCCGAGAGCCTCGGCGGCGTGGAATCGCTGCTCGGGCATCCGGCGAGCATGACCCACGCGAGCATACCCCGTGAGGAGCGCCTGAAGAACGGCCTCGCCGACACCCTGATCCGCCTGAGCGTGGGCCTCGAGGACGCGGACGACCTGATCGCCGACCTCGAGCAGGCCCTGCGCTGAACCGCAGGCGGCAGGGCGAACCGGTTACCTTGCCGGGCGTTCC
>CAZJTB010000563.1:0-1836 GCA_964548485.1 uncultured Chryseobacterium sp.
GTACGATGAAGTGTGGAAGCACCTGCTCCACCTCGGTGATTTCATCGGCGTGCAAGGGCATGTGTTCAAGACCCGCACCGGCGAGATCACCGTGCATGTGAAGCAGCTCACCATCCTCGGCAAAGCGCTGAAGCCGCTGCCCGTGGTGAAGACCGACGATGAGGGCAATGTGCATGACGCCTTCACGGACCCCGAGCAGCGCTACCGCCAGCGCTACGTGGACCTGAACGTGAACCCCGGCGTGAAGGAGACGTTCTTGAAGCGTTCGAGGATCGTAACGGCCATGCGCTCCTTCATGACCGAGAGCGGCTACCACGAGGTGGATACGCCCGTGCTGCAGCCCATCCCCGGCGGCGCGGCGGCGCGCCCCTTCATCACGCACCACAACGCGCTCGACATCCCCCTCTACCTGCGCATCGCCAACGAGCTCTACCTCAAGCGCCTCATCGTGGGCGGCTTCGAGGGCGTGTTCGAGTTCAGCCGCAACTTCCGCAACGAGGGCATGGACCGCACGCACAACCCGGAGTTCACCATCCTGGAGCTCTACGTGGCGTACAAGGATTACCGCTGGATGATGGGCTACATAGAGCGCATGCTCGAGCGGGTGTGCATCGCTGCGAATGGCAAGGCCGAAGCCGCTTTCGGCGAGAACACGATCCGGTTCACCGCGCCCTTCAAGCGCATCACCATGTGCGGCAGCATCCAGGAGAAGACCGGAGCCGACGTGCTGGGGATGGACGAAGCCGCGCTCCGCTCATTGTGCGCGAAGCACCACATCCACGTGGAGCCGAGCATGGGCAAGGGCAAGCTCATCGACGAGCTGTTCAGCGCCCTGGTGCAGCCGGAATTGATCCAGCCCACCTTCGTCATGGACTTCCCCCTGGAGATGAGCCCGCTTTGCAAGAAGCACCGCGACGACGATCGCCTCACCGAGCGCTTCGAGCTCTTCGTGAATGGCTTCGAGCTGGCCAACGCCTACAGCGAGCTCAACGACCCCCTCGATCAGCGCGAGCGCTTCGAGGAGCAATTGAAGCTGCAGCAGCGCGGCGACGACGAGGCCATGTTCATCGACCAGGATTTCCTGCGCGCGCTGGAGTACGGTATGCCGCCCACCAGTGGCGTGGGCATCGGCGTGGACCGCCTGGTGATGCTGCTCACCAACAACCCCGCGATCCAGGAGGTGCTGCTGTTCCCGCAGATGCGGCCGGAGCGTCAGGGGTGATCGAATCGGCGCCGATGGATCTTGGACGCAAGCGCGCCACGAAGCTGACCGGAGCCGAGCAGTTCCGGAGTGGCGGGCTGGCCATGCCCTTTGACGTGCTAGGATTCTGGCAATGGAGCTCCAGCGACCTGCTGAACAACACGACTCGAGGAGTAGTCGCCGAGTTCATCGTGGCCAATGCCTGCGGCTGCGACCTATCGGCGCCTCGTGAGCCCTGGAACGCATACGACCTGATCACACCTGACGGCATCAAGATCGAAGTGAAGAGCGCTGCCTATCTGCAGGCCTGGAATCAGCCCAAGGGATGGTCGAGCATCTCTTTCAGCATCAAAGAATCGTTGCATTGGGACGCCGATACGAACGAGCAAGGCAATGAGCCTGGACGCATGGCTGATGTGTACGTGTTTGCGCTGCTCAAGCACAAGGACAAGAACACGGTTGACCCTCTGGACCTTGACCAATGGAGCTTCTTCGTGCTCTCCACAATTATGGTAGCAGGCTATCCGCGAAGCAGGAGCTCGATCCAGCTCAAGTCTTTGCGCGGATTGACAACGGAACTGCGCTTCACTGAACTCGAAGCTGCGGTCGTGCGAGCGTGTGTGAAGCCATGAGCG
>CAZJTB010000564.1:0-1835 GCA_964548485.1 uncultured Chryseobacterium sp.
CTGCAGAAGAAGCAGGACGAGGCCCGGCAGCGCTATCAGGAGCTCATGAGCAAGGACCACACGTACAGCACCAAGGCCGAGATGGAGCGCGATGAGGCCGAGGTGCGCGACCTCATGGCCAAGCTGCAGCAGCTGCAGGCCGAGGGCGAGGACCGCATGGCACGCATGGAGGCGGACATGCTCACCGAGATCTCCAAGGAGCTCGAGGACTACCTCGCCGAGTACAACAAGGCAGCCGGCTTCGACTACATCCTCAGCATACAGGGCGGCGGGCAGGTGTGGGTGGGCAACAAAGGGCTCGACATCACCAACGACCTGGTGAATGGCCTCAATGCACGCCACCGCGCGCGGAAGGGCGGCAAGAAGTGACCATGAATCCCCTGGAACGCCGCAAGCAGGAGAACATCGCGGGCTACATCATCGGCATGTGGCAGGTGGAGGACCTGATGCGCGCGGCCGACCTGGACCCAGCCATCGTGGAGGCACGGCTCATCGAGGGCATGGCCGGCGATGAGGATGAGCGTTCTGCCATGCGCGGCTGGTACGCGGGCATTGTGGCCCGGATGAAGGAGCAGGGGATCGCGCGCAGCGGCCACCTGGCCGAGGTGGATGAGCTCGTTCATGAACTGGAGTACCTGCACCGGGCGCTCATCGATACGCTGGGCGATGCCGAGTACATCGCGCTCGACAAGGAGGCCGCGCCCGCCATCCGCACCGTGCAGCAGCATGCCGGCGGCGACCCCGAGGGGCCCATCGAGAGCGGGCTCACCGCCGTGTATGGCGTGATGATGCTGCGCTCGCAGGGCAAGCCCATCAGCGAGGAGACCAGGGCAGCCGATGCCGCCATCCGCAAACTGCTCGACCGCCTGAGCCAGCACTACCGCAGCATGCGGCGCCTGCCTGGCGTGAGCCTGAACTGACCGGATGAGCGCCGCCCGCCACGCGGAACAGCCTTTGCCCAGCCCGCCGCTCATGCGTGCCACTCCCCTACTACTCGCCGCGCTTCTGCCCCTGGCCGCCGCTGCCCAAAGCGGCACCGGCGGGCGCGTGGAGATCCTCAATGCCGACGAGTGGCTCTTCGACAAGACCGCCAGCGGCGCCCAGCGGCTGCTCGGCAACGTGCGCTTCAAGCATGCCGATGCCGTGATGCATTGCGACAGCGCGCACCTGCACGAGGACCAGCGCGTGGACGCCTTCGGCCGCGTGCGCATCAACCAGAGCGATACGCTCACCGCCGAAGCCGATCGCCTGCGCTACAACGGACGCGACCGGATGGCCCTGCTGGAGGGCAACGTGCGCCTGCGCGACCGCTCCATGGAACTGGCAACACCGGCGCTCGCCTACGATATGCGGGCCAAGCGGGCCACCTACGCCAGCGGCGGGCGCATCACCAGCCATGCCGACGGCAACGTGCTCACCAGTGGCACCGGCACCTACCTGGCTGATCAGCGGCGCTTCGTCTTCGGGCGCAATGTGCTGCTGGAGCACTCCGAGCACCGCGCCGCCAGCGACACCATGCACTATGCGGCCGCCACGGGCGTCTGCTCCTTCTTCGGGCCCACCACCATCAACCAGGGCGCAACGGTCATCACCACGCTCGGCGGCAGCTTCGACACCCGTGCCGAGCGCGCCCGATTCAGCCGCCGCACGCAGGTGCGCAGCAAAGGCCGCGTGCTGGAGGGCGACAGCCTCTTCTACGACAAGCGCAGCGGAGTGGGCCTCTCCTGGGGCCACGTGTCCATCGCCGACAGCAGCGGCGACATGCGGGTGCTGGGCGGCTTCGGCCGGTACAGCGAGGCCGACGACCGCTCCCTGGTGACCGGGCGCGCCGAGCT
>CAZJTB010000565.1:0-1830 GCA_964548485.1 uncultured Chryseobacterium sp.
GGCCAGCTACAACGCCGGCCCCGGCCACATCATCGATGCCGCGCGCCTGGCGCAGCTGCTCGAACTGGACCCCGCGCGCTGGGAGCGCCACGTGGAGCGGGCGGTGCTGCTGTTGGCGAAGCCCGGATACTTCATGCGGCCCGAGATGAAGAACGGCTATTGCAACGGCTCCCAGGTGTTCCGCTATGTGCGCGGGGTGCTGGCTGTGCAGGAGCAGCTGCGCCGCCGCGTTCCGCCTGCCCGAACCAAGCGTTGAGCAGCCTTCCAGGAAGGGTTGGTCGCTTGGCGGCCGGGGAGGTTGCCGTCCTTCTACCTTCGGCGCATCGCGCATCGCGCATCCGCATGAAGCACCTCGCCACCCTCGCCATCCTCCTGTTCTCCGCCGCCATTTCCGCGCAGGACCTGCCGCACCACCTCGCTCCGCACGAGGTGCCGCTGATCCCCGAATACAAGGCCACGCGGGCAACGGCCGGCCGGGGCATCACCACGCCGCCGCCCTTCACCCCGCGCACCATGGCCGAGTGGGAGGAGGTGCAGACCCTCGTGATCACCTGGACCAGCTTCCCCGGCATCCTGAAGCAGATCGTGCGCGCCGCCAAGGACGAGTGCGAGGTGCTCATCGTGTGCAGCGATCAGAACGCCGTGATCAGCTACCTGCAGAACAGCAGCTTCGGAGGGCCCATCACCGACCTGGACAACATCACCTTCCTGCAGGCGCCCTTCAACAGCATCTGGGTGCGCGACTACGGCCCGGAGACCATCTACCAGAACGAGGTGGATTCGCTCTTCCTGCTCGATTGGATTTATAACCGCCCGCGCCCGCTCGACGATGCCGCCAGCGATGCCATCGGCCAGGCCAAGGGCATCACGGTGTACAGCACCACTGGCGCACCGTGGGACCTGGTGCACACCGGCGGCAACTTCATGTCCGACGGCTTCGGCACCGCCTTCAGCAGCGCGCTGGTGCTCGAGGAGAACGGACCCAACGGCGATTACAACATCACCGTGCGCGACGCCGCCAGCGTGGGCAATGTGATGAACCAGTTCATGGGCATCCTGCCCGGGCGCTACGTGACGATGACGCCGCTGCCCTACGACAACATCAACCACATCGACATGCACATGAAGCTGCTCGATGAGGAGACCCTGCTCGTGGGCCAGTTCCCCACCGGCGTCAGCGACGGCCCGCAGATCGAGCAGAACATCCAGTACGTGCTCAGCAACTTCAATTCCGTGTTCGGCACGCCGTACCGCATCGTGCGCGTGCCCATGCCGCCCAGCACCGGCGGCGCCTACCCGCCCAGCGCCAGCTACCGCACCTACGCCAACAACATCTTCATCAACAAGACCGTGCTGGTGCCCACCTACCGCGAGCAGTACGACACCACCGGCCTGCGCATCCTGCGCGAGAGCCTGCCCGGCTACCGCGTCATCGGCATCGATTGCGACGACAGCGGCAACAACATCATCAGCCAGAGCGGCGCCATCCATTGCATCACCAAGACCATCGGCGTGAGCGACCCGCTGCTGATCCGACACCAGCGCCTCACCGACACCTACGAGACCGTGGCGCCCTACAACGTGGAGGCCTACATCCGCCACAAGAGCGGCATCAGCGCCGCCGAGGTGTGGTGGACCACCGACACCACCGCCGGCTACAGCGCCGTGCCCATGACCGCCGGGCCCAACAACACCTGGAACGCGGGCATCCCCGCGCAGCCCGCCGGGAGCCTCATCTACTACTACATCCACGCCACGGCCAACAGCGGCAAGCAGCAGGTGCGCCCCATCACCGCCCCGCAGGGCTGGTGGCGCTTCCGCGTGCTCGAC
>CAZJTB010000566.1:0-1441 GCA_964548485.1 uncultured Chryseobacterium sp.
GCGGCCTTCCGCCCGAAGCAGGAGGAGATCATCGCCTGCGCGCTGCGGGGCGAGGATGCCCTTGCCCTGCTGCCCACCGGCGGCGGCAAGAGCCTCTGCTACCAGGTGCCCGCTCTGTGCATGGGCCGCTTGTGCATCGTGGTATCGCCGCTCATCGCGCTCATGAAGGACCAGGTGGAAGGCCTGCGCAGGCGCGGCATCGCGGCCAAGGCCATCACGGCAGGCATGAAGCGCGCCGAGGTGGAGAACACCCTGGAGGCGGCCGCGCTCGGCAAGCTGGCCTTCCTCTATGTATCGCCCGAGCGCCTGGGCACCGAGCTGTTCCAAGGCCACCTGCCGCGCATGCCCTTGGGGCTCATCGCGGTGGATGAGGCGCACTGCATCTCGCAATGGGGCTACGATTTCAGGCCATCGTACCTGCGCATCCGGGAGCTGCGCGAGCGCGTGCCCCGGGTGCCGGTGCTCGCGCTCACCGCATCGGCCACGCCTGATGTGGCGCAGGACATCATGGCGAAGCTCGACTTCCGCAGGCCCAAGCTGATCCGCGGCTCCTTCGCGCGGCCCGAGCTGGTGCTGTGGGTGAGCCGCGGCGAGGACCGCACCGGCCGCATGCTGCGCATCCTGCGCGAGCTGCCCGGCAGCGCCATCGTTTACGCCCGCGAGCGCAAGGCCACCGTGCGCATCGCTCAGCTGCTCGCGCAGCAGGGCATCAGCGCCGCCGCCTACCACGCCGGCCTGCCCGCCGAGGAGCGCGATGCCATCCAGCGCGCGTGGACCGATGGGCGCACGCGCGTGGTGGCCGCCACCAACGCCTTCGGCATGGGCATCGACAAGGCCGATGTGCGCTGCGTGATCCACTTGGAGCCGCCGCCCGACCTGGAGAGCTATTACCAGGAAGCCGGCCGCGGCGGCCGCGATGGGCGCACCGCGCATGCTTTCCTGCTCACCGGCCCCGGCGACCGGCAGCGCGCCGAGGAGCGCTTCCAGCTCAGCTTCCCCGCGACCGATGCCGTGAAGCGCGTGTACCAGGCGCTCGCCGATCAGCACGGCATCGCGCTCGGCTCCGGGCTGCACGAGAGCTATGCCCTCGACATCGCCGCGCTGGCGCTGCGCACCGGGCTGCGCGCGCCCGTGGTGGCAAACGCCCTCAAGGTGCTCGAGCTCGGCGGGCACATCGCGCTCAGCGATGGCGCGCACAGCCCTTCACGCGTGCTCATCACCACCGATCCAGCCAACGCGTACCGCGTGCGCGTGAGCGATGCGCTGCACGGCCCCTTGCTCGAGGCGCTCCTGAGAATGCATGGCGGCCTTTTCGAGGAGGCGGTGCTCATCGATGAGTCCCGGCTCGCGCGGCAGATCGGCAAGGATGCCGAGCAGGTATCCAAGCAGCTTCAGGCCCTGGAGCGCATGGGCATCCTCTCCTACCAGCCGCGCAGCGATG
>CAZJTB010000566.1:1478-1830 GCA_964548485.1 uncultured Chryseobacterium sp.
ATAGACCCCGCCGCGCTGCGCGACCGGGAGCAGCGCGCGCGCCACCGCCTGACGGCCATGCAGCACTATGTGGAGGAAACCGGCATCTGCCGCATGCGCCTGCTGCTCGATTACTTCGGGGAACCGATGGAGCGCGACTGCGGGCGCTGCGATGCCTGCGCACGCAGGTCGCAGTCTTATCCGGCACCCGACAGCGCGCCCGCCATCGCATCCGAGCCGCTCGCCAACTACGAGCGCGACATCGAGCGGGAGCGGATGCTGCGCGATGAGTATGGCGATGCCCAGCCATGAGGCGCACGCTGACCCGCTCCTTCTATCTGCGCGACGATGTGGTGCGCATCGCCCGGGAGCT
>CAZJTB010000567.1:0-1828 GCA_964548485.1 uncultured Chryseobacterium sp.
TTCCATGACCATTCCATTCTACGGGCATCGTCGGGTGAGGTGGGAGTCAACTCGGGTCGCGAGCCGGAGCTCGTTCCCACGGGTGGGAACAACCTTCCCTCGCGATCTGGAGATCGCTTTCATGGAACAACATCCTAAGCTGCTGATTCCAAAGCGACCAGTTCGTGGCCAAGACGATGCGCCTGGCGCTGGAGACTCTTGAGGCGACGGTCGCGAGCCGCGGATTCGAACTGCTCGATGCCCTGTTCGACGTACTCGTGACCTTTGGTCAGCATCGCGTAGATCAACCGTGCGAGGTGGTGAGCGGTCGCCTTGACGGCCTTGGCCGTGTCCATGCGCGCCAGGCGAGCACGGTGAGCTGCGCCGATGAACGATTTGCTGTGGCGGGCGGTACTGGCGGCCTGGCGCAGCGCCTGTCCGGCGACGTTCAACACGCGTGGGCCTCGGCCCGGTAACGGGTGGCCACCAGTGATCCGCGTGCCGGGCGCCACATTCAGCCACGAGCAGAAATGCTCGCAGGTTGGGAAGCGTGATAGGTCTGGGCCGATCTCAGCGGCGAGCACCAGAGCGGTCCCGACGCCGATGGTGGGGATCGCGGTGAGATCGACGCCCAGCATGCGCCGAAGCGCAACGGCCAACTCGCGCTCCGCGGTGGTACGCCCGGCTACCGGCACCTCTGGCAGTTCGATGTCCTGCTCGAGACCCGCCATGGTGTCCAGGATCTGGGCGTCACAGGCCAGGATCTGCTGCTGGTAGAAGTCGTAGCGGCCGATCGCCTGCCCCAAGGCGAAAACGTGCTCCCGACGCCAGTTGCCCTGCAAGCTTCGAGCAATCGTGGCCTCATCCGCCTTCACCCGTGTATCCCGATAGCTCGCCAGCACGCGGGGATCGCGCTCGCCGGCGACGATCGCGCGCAGGATCAGCATCCCGGTTTTGCCAGTGATGTCGCTGAGTACCTGGTCGATCTGCACGTTCATCTGGACCAGCGCCTTCTGCATGTGCTGCACAGCTCGGGCCGCATCACGAGTCAGCGTGGCCCGCTGGCGCACGAAGCTGCGCAGTTCGCAGATGCGATCCGCTGGGCGGAACGCGCCCTTGAGCAAGCCATAGCTCATCAGCTGCCACAGCCACTGACAGTCCAGCACATCGCTCTTGCGTCCACCGATCTGCTTGGCCGCGCGCGGGTTGACCAGGAGAACCTCGAACCCCTCCCGCTCGAGTAACTCGAAGGCAGGAACCCAGTACACGCCCGTGGCTTCCATCGCCACGGTCTTCACGCCGCACTCGTGCAGCCAACGGGCCATCGCCTGCAGGTCATCCGTGAAGGTCCCGAAACGGCGTACCGGCTCATCGGTCCGTGACGGATCGACAGCCACATAGTGCGCCCTCGATCCAAGATCGATGCCGGCACAGTTCGGATGAACGATTGTCAGTCGCTGCTCGCCACGCTTGCGTCCCATCGCATCTTCTCCCAGGATGGCTGAACGGATGCGCTGGGTGAAACCGCGGCGAGTAGCTCACTCTTTCATACGAGGTCATCGGCGAAAGCCGATGCCATCAGTGACTTCACGCCGATCACGGTCCGGGCCACGCTCCTACACGGGTGCAAGCACACCACTGCGATCTCGGCCTCGCACCCAGCGCATCCGTACTATGCCCAAGCGCCGCGCAGATGGAATGTTCCCTCCGCGACAGCGGGACCGGAACCGGTCTTGGGAAGCTCCTACTTGCGGAAGGTGATCCGGCCCTTGGTGAGGTCGTAGGGGGTGAGTTCCACCTTGACCTTGTCGCCGGGCATAGCACCCAGCAGGCTGCGACCGGGCACAAA
>CAZJTB010000568.1:0-1827 GCA_964548485.1 uncultured Chryseobacterium sp.
CGGCAAATGTAGGTGGGGGAATGCAGGTTGAAAGTTGGTGCGGGTTGGGGGTTGATGCTGGTAGGGGGTGGGAAGGTCCTGCCTTCAACAGGCGATGGCCCGCGCGCAGGCCAGCCCCCATCCCGTTCAACCGTCAAGCACACGTAACTTCGCCAGGCCAATACGTACCTAATGACCACCAAGCTCACCCTTTCGGTCCCGCTCCGCTTCAAGCGCACGGCACAAGCGCTCAGCAAGCGGCGCAAGAAGAGCATCTCAGCGCTCGTCGTTGAACTCATCGAACGGGAGGCGAGCCGGGAGAAGGACCCCTTCGCCGGCCTCGATGGCGTGTGGGAGGGCCGGGACATCACCTTGGAGGAGTTGCGCGAGAAGGCATGGAAACGGTCCTGATCGACACCAGTATCCTCATCGGGAGGATGCGCCGCGAGCAGGCTGCGTTCACCGCCTCCGGGCGTGCCCAAGGCGCTACGCTCGCGATCTGCGATGTGGTCTTGGCCGAGATACTCGCCGGTGCGCGGAACCGTTCCGAGTTTGAGCGGCATCATGCTGAGCTCACGTCCAACTTCCATATCCTGCCCTTCACCATGGAGGTGAGCCAGCGATTCCGGGAGATCATCAAGCACATCGCGCCGGAGCATCATCTGCACTTGGCGGATCATCTGATTGCCGCGACTGCGATGGCGCACAATGTGCCGTTGCTCACGCTCAACAAGAAGCACTTCTTGCCGATCAAAGGGCTGAGGCTGGCTTGAGATCCTCGTCAAACCACAATAGGCGCGGGCCTGCGCGCCGGCCAACCGTCAACCCCCAACCCCTTCAACCTACCTGATCCGCTCATAGAAGAAACCCACCAGCGCCTCCTGCCTGAACTGCAGCTCGTAGTTGAGCAGCGGGTTGTAGGCCAGGCGTGTGTCGAAGCGGAACTGGATGTACTTCCAGAGCTTCACGATGAGCATGTTGGCGAGGTCGAAGCTCACGTGGTCCTTGTCGAAGCCGTTGCAGAAGGCGCGGCTGTTGTTGATCCATTGCACGTGCTTGCCGATGGGCTTATTGATGGCCGTGACGATGCCCAGCCCGTAGCTCGCGTAGTAATTCATTGTTGGCGCCGCGATCAGCGTGGCATCGCGGAATTGCGGGGCCGTGATCTCGGCGGGGTAGCCGCTGAGCTTCAGCGTGGCGAACGCGAAGTTGACGGTGCTGGCGCCCCAGAAACTGAGCACCGCGCCGTAGCCGGCCTCCAGGCTGAAGGGCCGCAGGAGGCCGCCCACCGCCCGCTCCACGCTGCGGCCCAGCTCCGGATCGTAGCGCCAGGTGCGCTGCGGCAGGAACTGCGTGTTGAGCAGCACCGAGTACGAATGCCGCACGCGTGGCCCTTCGCTGCCCCAGAGGAAGTTCAGCTGCAAGCGGTCCACGCTCTTCACCCAGATGCTGTCCAGGAACTTCAAATAGCCCAGTTCGGCGAGCACCTGGTGCGCATGGCTCTTGCCCGTGCCAATGGCCCCGTGCCGGTACTGCACGTTGCCCACGAAGCTGAAGTTGCGCAGGTCCTGCCCCTGCCAGTTGGTGCTGGCGGAGTAGGAGGTGGAGAGGGAGGTGTAGAGGGAGGAGCTGCTGTGCGATCGGGCGATGGCGCTTGAGTCAAGGCCCTGTCCGAACAAGGATCCCCAAGCCAGTGGTGCGCAAAAAGCGAAGAGAAACCCCGGCGGTGATCACCAATTGCGATGCACAGGGCGGACCATTGCATCAGCCGGCGTCGAGCGCCATCAGTACGGCAATGCAGTTGTTGGCTACGTGTAGGAATATGGAGGGCCATAAGGAACCAGTGGC
>CAZJTB010000569.1:0-1826 GCA_964548485.1 uncultured Chryseobacterium sp.
TTACCAAGGAAGTGCTCTACCCCTGAGCTACAAAGGCCTGTGGGTCAGGTTCCGCCCCTCATCGAATGGCTGCGGGACCCGGTTGGTGAGAGCGGGAGACGAGATTCGAACCCGCGACGTTCAGCTTGGAAGGCTGATGCTCTACCACTGAGCTACTCCCGCGAATCCGGCGTGGGTGTGGTCCCCGTTCATTCGCCAGCGCCTGCCTGGAAGCGGCGACGCTCGGCTCCGAACGGTGGGGAGAACAGGATTCGAACCTGTGAAGTCGTAAGACAACAGATTTACAGTCTGCCCCCGTTGGCCACTTGGGTATCTCCCCTGATCTTGGCTCACGGAGCCAATGGAGGGACTCGAACCCACGACCGGCTGATTACAAATCAGCTGCTCTACCAGCTGAGCTACATTGGCCTGCACAGCAAGGAAAAGAACGATTCCTTTTCCCGCCTCGGCGCCCATAGGCCCCGATTTGGGCGGGCAAATGTAGGAAAGAACCGTTCTCTCCCAAACGATGGCGGCATATTTGGCACGCACCGTGATGCGCCCCGCCGAAAAACCGCGCGCAGGCTAGGCCTTCACCCGGTCTTTCCCCTTGGTGATCTGGCTTCTAAGGGCCTCGGCGGCCTCGGTGGAGGCCTCCTCGAAGGTCTTGCCTTGTTTGCGGGCGAACAGGTCGTTGCCGGGCACGGAGAGCCGCACCTCCACCACCTTGTTCTCACGGGCCTCGCCATCGTGCTCCAGCCGCAGGAATACCTCGGCGGCATGAATCCCGTCCGTGAACTGGGTGAGCTTCAGCAGCTTCTCCCGGATGAACTCGACCAGCTTGCGGTCGGCGTCGAAATGGATGGATTGGACGTTCAGCTTCATGGATTGAACTGTGTGTCGAACGGGGTTCACCGGCTCCTGCGCCCACCGCGCGGATGCGCTTGGGCATGGACCGATCTGAGCTTCTCGGCGGTGTTGTGCGTGTACACCTGCGTGGCCGCCAGACCGGCATGGCCCAGCAGCTCTTTCACGGCGTTGAGGTCGGCGCCCCGGTTGAGCATGTGCGTGGCGAAGGTGTGGCGCAGCACGTGGGGGCTCCTCTTCTCCTGGGTGGTCACCTGGCCAAGGTAGCGCTGCACGAGGCGTTGTACGCTGCGCCGCGACAGCGGTTCGCCCCTGGCGCCGATGAGCAGCGGCGCCTCCGGCCGGGCCTGCTCAGCGGGCCGCCCGGCGATGCGCGCCGCAAGGCGGGTGATGAGCCCCGGGGCCAGCGGCACGATGCGCTCCTTGCTGCGCTTGCCCATGAGCCGCAGTGTCCCGGCCCGCGTGTCGAGATCGCCGATCTGAAGTGCCAGCAGCTCCGCCAGGCGCATGCCGGTGCCGTACAGCAGCTCCATGACCAGCAGCCCATCGCCTGCATCGGCGCCCGGTGCATCCTCCCCGCTCCGGAACAGCAGTTCCATGCGCTTCTCCTCCACGAATTCCGGGAGGCGCTTGGGCGTCTTCGGCGGGTCGATGAGCGTGGTGGGGTCGATGTCCACGGCGCCCACCTGCCGGGCGAAGCGGAAGAAGCCCCGCACGGCGCTCAGCCGCCGGTTCACCGTGCGCGGGCTGTCGCCGGTTTCCATGCGCGCCATCACCCAGTAGCGCACCAATTGGTTGTCGGCACCCGCAAGCTCGCCCACCCCCTGTTCCTTCAAATAAGCCTCGAACAAGGCCAGGTCGCCCTTATAGGCCGACGTGGTATGCGCGCTCGCCCGTTTCTCGTAGGCGAGGTGCTCCAGGTAGCGGTCCAGCAGCGATGCCATCGCCGAAAGGTAAGGTCAACGAAAAGCGGAGGCGGG
>CAZJTB010000570.1:0-1824 GCA_964548485.1 uncultured Chryseobacterium sp.
GCCAACTCCTTTTGGGCCCGCCTCAAACCTCTGAAAAATCGCGTTCTAATGTCTTCCGATTAGTGATCTTGACTTGAATATACGCGTTATACTGGAGGACAGAAAGGGACGTGCATGAAGACCTACGCCAAGTTCGCCGTACTGGTGGTTGGAATCCTCGGAACGCTTGCCTGGCTCGCGGCCAGCGGCATCAACGAGTCCAAGACGTATTACAAGACCGTGGCGGAACTGAAGGCGCTGACTGGCGACGACGCGCACAAGCGCGTTCGGGTGACGGGCGATGTGGTGCCCGGCTCGATCAAGCGCGACGGCGCCCTGGTCCATTTCCAGATCTGCGACAAGGAAACGAACAGCTTCCTGAACGTCACCTACATGGGCAAAGACCCGCTGCCGGATACCTTCCGCGACGAGGCGCAAGCCATGGCGGACGGCAAACTGAGCGAGGACGGCACCTTCCACGCTTCGGCCATCGCCGCCAAGTGTCCTTCGAAGTACGAAGCGGACAACTCGAAGGGCAAAGCCGAGCAGCCGTTGAACACAAAGCCGTCGTCCATCTGACATAATCTTCGCTTTAGGGAGCCCGAGTGGCTCCCCGCTTACGTAAAGGGGCCTGATCGAACAAGATGGAAACACTGGGCGCGCTATCCATCCTTCTGGCATTCTGCCTTGCCATCTACTCAGTGCTGGGGTCCGTGGTTGGAGCCCTGCGCCATAAACCCTACCTCACCAAGAGCGCGGAACGAGCGGTGTATGGCATCTTCTTTCTGCTCACCGTGGCGTCCGGCATCCTGGTCTATGCGTTGTTGACCAGCGATTTCCGGCTGGCGTATGTCGCGGCGCGGAGCAACCGGGCGATGCCGGCGGTGTACAAGTTTGCCGCCTGGTGGGGCGGGCAGGAAGGTTCGCTGCTGCTGTGGAGCTGGCTGCTCAGCTTCTACTCGGCGATTGTCGTCTTCACCAACCGCCGCAAGCTGCGCGACATGATGCCCTGGGTGCTGACGGTGCTGATGGTGACGCAGGTGTTCTTCCTCACGCTTAACGCCTTTGTCGAGCCGCCCTTCCAGGTGTTGGCGGTGGGCAAGGGCGTCACGGCGGTCGCCGATGGGCAGGGCCTGAATCCGCTGCTCCAATACTGGACGATGGCCATCCACCCGCCGACGCTTTATCTCGGCTATGTCGGCTTCATTGTGCCCTTCGCCTTCGCCTTCGGCTCGCTGATGACGCGGCAGCCGGGGGACGCCTGGATCCACACGACGCGCCGGTGGTCTCTGATCACCTGGGGCTTCCAATCGATCGGCATCCTGCTGGGCGCCGGCTGGGCGTATGCCGTGCTTGGCTGGGGCGGCTACTGGGGATGGGACCCGGTGGAGAACGCGTCGCTGCTGCCGTGGATCACGGCAACGGCCTTCCTTCACTCCGTGATGATGCAGGAGAAGAAGGGCATGATGAAGGTCTGGAACATGGTGCTGATTTCGGCCACCTTCTTCCTGTGCATCTTCGGCACGTTCCTGACGAGATCGGGCATTGTGAGTTCGGTGCACGCCTTCGCGCAAAGCTCGCTCGGCAACTGGTTCGTCGGCTTCCTCGCCTTCGGCATGACCATTACCACGGTTCTGATTCTGCGCCGCCTCGACTACCTCCGCAGCGAGGCGCATCTCGAGAGCGTTCTCTCGCGCGAATCGAGCTTCCTGTTCAACAACCTGATCCTGCTGGCCTCCTGCTTCGCCGTGCTGTGGGGCACGATGTTCCCGGTGATCACCGAAGCGATCATGGGCGAGAAGGTGACGGTGGGCGCGCCGTTCTTCAACAAGGTGAACATACCGA
>CAZJTB010000571.1:0-1040 GCA_964548485.1 uncultured Chryseobacterium sp.
TTCATCGCGTTCGTGGGCAATGTGGCCATGGCCTTCCCGGTTGCGGTGGCGCTGGGCCATGGCTGGAGCATGCTCTTCGGGCCGGACCTGCTCGCGCACAAGTCAGGCAAGATGCTCCACGAGCTTGATCCGTTCCTATCGCTGGCCATCCCGCATGCGGCCATCGCGGGTGTATTCCTCTTCATCAGCGGGCTCATCGCGGGAAGCGTCACCAATGCCAGCATCCACCGGAACGTACCGCGGCGCATCCAGGAGCATCCCGCCTTGAAGCTGGTGATGGGTGCGCCCTGGAGGCAGCGCCTCGCGCGGCTTTATGAGGAGCACGCCGGCGGGGTGATCAGCAATTTCTGGTTCGGCGTGTTCATGGGGTCGGTTGGCGCGGTGGGCGTGTTCCTGGGCCTGCCGCTCGACATCCGCCACATCACTTTCGCAGCCGGCAACCTCGGCCTGGGCTTGGTGGGCAGCGGGTGGCACGCCACCACCTACGCGGTCATCGCCTCGGTGCTGGGCATTGGGCTCATCGGCCTCTTCAATTTCCTGGTGAGCTTCACCCTGTCCCTCGCGCTGGCCATGCATTCGCGCGGCGTGCCCTTCCGCGAGCTGCTGCGCATCGCCGCCGCCGTGAGTGAACGATTCAGCAAGGATCCGCGCGGCTTCTTCTTTCCACCCCGGGGCAGCACCTCTGGAGATGGTCAACCCTCGAAGGTCGCCTGAGCGCATCGCGCCCTATTGCACCACGAAGCGGCCGGCAATGATGCCTCCGTCGGTTGACAGCCGTGCCACGTAGGCGCCAGGCCTCAGCTCCGCATGGACTACGCTGGTGCCCGGTGCGATGCGCTGCACGTGCGCCAGGCGACCGGTGCCATCATGAATCGTGAGGTCGCCACCAGCGGTGGTGCGGATTCCGACCGGGCCTGATGCCGGATTCGGAAAGACCACGAACGATGGGGGCGGAGCGGAGACCTCACCTGTGCTCACGGCGAGCATCAGCGCGTTGTAGGCATTGATGCGCCCATGCCCATGGTAGAGATCGGAAGAGC
>CAZJTB010000571.1:1066-1814 GCA_964548485.1 uncultured Chryseobacterium sp.
ACCTGGTCCTCGGCCGTGGACTCGATGATCGAACGGAGCTGCGCCGGCGTGCGCGATGGCACCTGCGCTTTCAGCAACGCGGCCAGAGCCGATACGTGCGGGGTGGCCTGCGAGGTGCCCGACCAGTAGGTGCTGAAGCTGACGTTGCTGAGGTGGTTGAGGCCATAGATGTAGTCGCCGGGCGCGCACACGCTGATGTGCGGCCCGTAGTTGCTGCCGCTGGTGGCGCTCCAGTAGAAGGGCACGGCGCGCCGGTCGTTCGGCTTGGTGGCGCCCACGGCCATGACGCCATTGAGCGCGGCGGGGATGTAGGGCGTGTTGCTGTTGGTGTTCATCATGCACGCCACCACCAGCACGCCGTTGGCCAGCGCGAAATCAACGGCTGCCTGCATCTCAGGCGATCCCGAGGTGCTGCCCATGCTCATGCTGATCACATCGGCGCCATTGTTCACCGCGTAGTACATGCCGGCGATCCACCAACTGTAGAAGCCCTGGTTGGCGCTGTTCAGCGCCTTGATCACCATGGCCTTGCAGTTGAGGTCCACGCCCGTGAAGCCGATGCCGTTGTTTCCGGCGGCCGCCACGATGCTGGTGACGTTGCTGCCGTGGCCCTGGTCGTCGGTGGGGTCGTTGTCGTTGTTGGCGAAGTCCCAGCCCTGGACATCATCGATGAAACCATTCGCGTCGTCATCGATCCCATTGCCCGCCACCTCGCCGGCATTCACCCAGAGGCGATCGCCCCAATCCG
>CAZJTB010000572.1:0-1804 GCA_964548485.1 uncultured Chryseobacterium sp.
TCCCGACGTGTACTTCGAGACGCACGTGAGCAATGGGGCCGATCACCAGTACGTGATGGAGCTGCTCACCACGCAGAAGGACAAGCTCAACGGCGGCCTCAGCGCCTTCATGACGGACCGTATGATGCCCGCCCTGCATGACTGGATGGACCGCAAGGCGATTCCCATGTGCCCCTACTTCGAGTCGCGCGGCGAGGTGCCGGAGGAAGGGCTCTACGGCTTCAACGATGGCGGGCGCTACAGCAGCGGCTACAATGCGCTGTTCGACCGCATCAGCATCCTCAGCGAGAGCCACATGCTGAAGCCATACGCCGACCGCGTGAACGCCTCCTTCCAGCTAATGCTGGCCACCCTGGCCGTGGTGAACGAGCACGGCCCGGATTTGCGGAAGCGCCGCCTGGAGGCCAAGCGCTACACCGCATCAATGGCAGAGGTGGGCTTGAACTGGCGGCTCGATTCCACGGCTTGGGGCCGCTTGCTCTGGAAGGGCTATGAGGCCGAGCGGACACGCAGCGAGGTCTCCGGCCTGGAACGCATCCGGTACCGGCATGACCGGCCCACGGACATCGTGGTGCCGTGGAACGATGGCTATAGGGCCTCGGTGGTGAAGCGCAAGCCCAAGGCGTACATCGTGCCTGCCGCCTGGCGCGAGGCCGTCGAACGGTTGAAGGCGAATGGTGTGGCCATGGACGAGCTCCAGCGCGACACCGCGCTTTGGGTGGAGCAGGACAGCATCGCGGCCTTCGAGACCGTGCGTTCGCCCTATGAAGGGCGTTACCTGCACCATGGCATCCGCGTCAGTACAAAGCGGGTGAAAGCCGCCGTGGCGAAGGGCAGCTGGATCATCCCGATGGGGCGCCATACGGATCGCTATGTGATGGAGGCCCTGGAAGCGGAGGGTGACGACAGCTTCTTCGCCTGGGGCTTCTTCGACAGCATCCTTCAGCAGAAGGAGTGGTTCAGCGATTACGTGTTTGAGGACATGGCCGCCGAGCTGCTGCGGAAGGATGCAGCCTTGCGCTCCGCTTTGGAGGCCAAGCGCGCTGCCGACCCGGTCTTCGCAGGCGATGCCTTCGCCCAGCTCTATTTCGTGTACCAGCGATCGCCCTGGTTCGAGCCGGGCTACCGCAAGCTGCCGGTGCTGCGCATCCCGTAGCGGCTGACATTCGTCTGGTCTGGTCCGCGCAAGCGGCCCTACCTTGGTGCCAAAGCATGCAGCGAACCATGGACCGGACAGCGATCAAGAAGGCGGTACTGAAGGCCGTCCGCACCCGATTGGAGAACACGGCCGCCGAGATGAAGGCCCGCATCCAGGAACTGAAGGCCGTCACCATCGGCGACGACAATGCCGAGAGCGCCAGCCAGACCGAGAGCACGCGCGGCAGCGACGTGGACCTCATGAACTCACTGGGCGCCCAACTCGACCATGTGCTCCAGGACATCGACCGCATCGGCATCATCGCACCCGATGCCCCCATGGACACCGTGCAGTTCGGGGCCGTGGTGCACACCGATCAGCGCAACCTGCTCATCGGCTTCAGCCTGGAGGAGTTCGATGCCGGAGGGAAGCGCTACCTCGGGGTCACCCCCAAGGCTCCGCTGGTGCAGGCGCTCTATGGCCGCAAGGCGGGCGAATCGGCCCAGGTGAACGGCATCGCCTACACGGTGCAGGAGATCTGCTGAGGGCCCCTTTTCTTTGGCCCGGGCCGTGCTAGAAGGCCCATGCAGCATGGAACTCTACGACATCGCCATCGGCGCGCGCGTGAAGCATCCCACCCTGGGCGTGGGCGTGGTGTACGACATG
>CAZJTB010000573.1:0-1804 GCA_964548485.1 uncultured Chryseobacterium sp.
CGACGGACGAAGCGAACCCTAATCTTCCCGCAGGATGGATCGCCCGCTAAGGATCGCGCATTGCGTGGAGGGCTACGCGCCGGCAGTGGGCGGCATGGCCGAAGTGGTGCGCCAGCTCAGCGAGCGCATGGTCAAGGCCGGGCATGAGGTCACCGTGCTCACGACCAGCCATCCGCAGCGACCGCAAGGCGCCATGAATGGCGTGAACGTGAGGGGCTTCAGGATCAGCGGCAACGCCATGTCCGGCTTGCGTGGCGAGACGATGGCCTACCGGGCCGCGCTCCGCGATGGCGGCTTCGACATCATCACCTTCTTCGCCGCGCAGCAGTGGGCCACCGATGCCGCGCTCGACCACTTGAATGAGCTGCCCGGCCGCAAAGTGCTCGTGCCCACCGGATTCTCGGCGCTGCACGATCCGCGCTGGGCGGACTACTACGCCCGCATGCCGGAATGGCTCGCGCGCATGGACCTCGTGGTGCTGCACAACGAAGGGTACCAGGATGCGGTGTTCGCCCAAAGGGACGGCATCACCCGCACCGTGCTGATCCCGAACGGCGCGGCAGAAGAGGAGTTCGAGGCTCCGCTGGCGCATGACTTCCGTCGCGAGCACGGCATTGGCACCGATCAGCAGCTCATCGCGCACATCGGCGGTTTCACGGGCCTGAAAGGGCAGCGCGAAGCCCTGGGCATATTCATCGAAGCCGCAGCCAGCGATGCTGTGCTGGCGCTCATCGGCAATGGCATCGGCATCCTGGAGCGCGCCTTCAAGCGGCACTGGCGGTTCGCGTGGCTCCGTGCGCGCGCCGGAATCAAGGGCAAGCGCATCCTGTTCCTCGAACTGGATCGCGCCCGCACCGTGTCCGCGCTCCGTCAGGCCGATCTGTTCCTCTTCCCCAGCCGGGTGGAATGCTCGCCGATCGTCCTCTTCGAGGCGATGGCCTCGCGGGTCCCCTTCATGGCCTCGGAAGTCGGCAATTGCGCGGAGATCGCGCGGTGGAGCGGTGGCGGCTGGATCATGCCCTCCATGCGCGGTCGCGACGGCCTGACCGCCATTGACGCGAAGGCCTCAGCAAGGATGCTGGAAGCGCTGCTGGCCGATCGTGGAAAGCTGAAGGCGGCCGGCGATGCGGGCCATCGCGCGTGGAAGGAGCGCTTCACCTGGCGCGCCATCGCCGATCGCTACCTCCACGCGTATGCCAACCTCCTGAAGCAGCCATGACCACGCCGGAGCCAGCTGTATCCGTTGTGATGCCGGTCTTCAATGCCGGGCGCCATGTGGCCGAGGCCATCCGGAGCATCCTGCAGCAGCGCTTCACCGACCTGGAGCTGATCATCGTTGATGATGGCAGCACGGACACGAGCGCGAGCATCATCCAAGGCTTCAGCGATCCGCGCATCCGCCTCATCACCCAAGCCAATCAAGGGATCGCAGCGGCGCTGAACAAGGGCATCGCCCATGCACGAGCCGCGTTGATCGCGCGCATGGATGCCGATGATGTGTCGTTGCCGGAGCGGATCGGGAAGCAGGTGGAATTCATGCGCGCGCATCCGGAAGTGGGCATGCTCGGAACCTGGTGCACGATCGAGGATGAGCGCGGCGCGCCTGCCGGCGCCCTCGAGCACCCGGCGGATGATGAGCGCATCCGGTACGCGCTCCTGTTCGATACGCCCTTCGTGCACCCCAGCATGATGATGCGGCGGCCGCTCCTCGAAAAGACCGGAGGCTATGATGGCGACCCTGCCCTATTCGAGGACTACGACCTCTGGACGAGGATGATCAACCACACGCGCGCCGCGAACCTCC
>CAZJTB010000574.1:0-1787 GCA_964548485.1 uncultured Chryseobacterium sp.
GTTCCAGCTGTTGTTGGGCCAGTCGGCGGCAATCTCGCTGAGCGCGGTGGGCTGCGGGCCCGTGATGAAGCGCACCATCTCGTTCTGCCCTTCGGAGGCGCCCGGGCAGGCGGCCAGGTCGATGCAGGCATCCACCAGGATGCTCTCGATCTCGAGGCATTGGGTGGGGATCTGCGCGTGCGCGCTTACGGCGAGGAAAAGGACCGGGCAGGCCAGGAGCCGCAGCGTGGGTCGAATGGTCATCACGAAGTCAGTTGCGAACAAAGGTCGCCTCGCGGAGGTGAACCCCCTGTTACCGGGTCGGTCCAATGTCAACAAGGTTATTCCCATCGGGGTTCGACGCGGATCGGGGCTATTTCGGCCGCGCCCGCCCGATCAGGTCCCAGTACCGGTTGTGCATCTTCCGGGCAAGGGCCAGCAGCTCATCAGGCCGCATGCGCGCATCGTGCAGCAGCAGGGGCGGGCGCTCCTCGAACACCCGGCCCTGCTCGTCAACGGTGTAGATGCCGGCGTAGCGGGGCAGCGCGATGGGGGGCGGCAGTCGATGCACCGCGCAGGGCATGGCGAAGCAGAAGAAGTTCGGCCGCTGGAAGCGCGATGGCTCCTTCCCGTTTCCGTTCATCAGCAGGCCCTCGCGGTGCTTCGGCTTCAGCAGGTCGTGCTTCAGGTCGTTGCGGCTCACTTTGATCTCCACCTCGCACACGAAGCCCTCGGGTGTCACCGTGATCAGGTCGCTTTCCCAGGGATAGAGCACGGCGTTGGGCGTGATCCACTCGTGCCCGAGCGAGGCGGCATGCAGGCGCATGTGCCACGAGACATCGGCGGCAGTGAGCGCGGCCATGGGGCGAAGATCGCCCGGGCAGCGTCCTTACTTAAAGATGGTCACGTGGCCCGTCTTGGTGATCTCGTTGGTGGGCTGGCAGGGGTCGCGCATGCGCATGGTGTACGCGTACACGCCCATCGGCATGTCGGCGCCGTCCCATTGCTCGTTGGGGTCGCGCGTGGTCCACACCTGGCGTCCCCACCGGTCGTACACCACCAATTCATAGCCGGTATCGGGGATCTCCACGCGGTCGGGCCATTGGTCGTTGATGCCGTCGTCGTTGGGCGTGAAGGCATTGGCGAGGAAGAGCACCGGCTCGGTGCGCACATCCACGGCCAGGGCCAGGGTGTCGTCGCAGCGGTTGGGCTGCGTGGTGTACAGGGTGAACGCGTACTCGCCGTAGCGCCTGAAGTCCCAGCGGATGTAGCCAGAGCAATCGTTGGTGACCAGGCTGTCGCCGATGAAGAAGGCGCAGCTATCGCTCTGGCTGCCCAGCACGATCTCCACCACCGGTGAGCAGGGGATCTGCACCGCGCTGAAGATGGCCGGCTTCTGCGGGCGGATGAAGATGCTGTCCTGCACGCCCGCATTGCCGCAGCCGAACGCGTCGAAGGCCTGCAGCGAAACGGGCTGCCACAGGCCTTGCGGGAACACTGCGATGGGATTGGGCAGATTGCTGATGCCATTGGCCGCCCAGCGCCAGATGAGGGAATCCGCATCGGTGGCCGCCGTGTTCAGCAGCACCTGCACGTTCTGGCAAGCGCTGTCGGGGATGGCTGGCACGGCGAAGGGCGCGGGCAGCTCGGTCACCGTGAAGGTGTCCGTGTCAACGCAGCCGTTGGCGGTATTGGTGGCCGTGAGCGTTATGTCGCCGCTGAAGCCGGGTTGCACCTGGAAGCCATTGCCGCTGTTGGGCGGATCCCACACCAGCACATCGGGCGTGAATCCCCAGTCGAAGATGGCT
>CAZJTB010000575.1:0-1780 GCA_964548485.1 uncultured Chryseobacterium sp.
CCAGGCCCTTCTCGCCATAGGCCTCATGCAACTCCTGCAGCTGCCGGTACTGCGGCGTGTACCCGCATTCGCTGGCGGTATTCACCACCATCACCTTGTGGCCCTTCAGCCCGGCGAAGCTGTACGGCTGCCCGTCGATGCCGGTGGCTGCCAAGGCGTGGAACGGTTGTGCCGGATTCATCGAAGCCGCTGCGGGATCGGGCGCCTTCACGCTGCGGAAGCAGCCCAGGAGGCTAAAGAAGGAGATCAGGAGCATGGTGGTCATGGCGCGCATGCGCGGTGAACAGGGCGAAGGTGGCAAAGGTCCGGCGCGCGGGCGAAGATCGGCGGTGCCGGGCGTTACCTTTTCGCCCCTGAGGCCGTATCACGCCTCCCCCATGCAACGCCTGCTCCTCCTTGCCCTCGGCATCGCGCTCGGTATCGCCGCGCATGCGCAGAACGCCGTGCGCATCAACGACCCATCGGCCATCGTGCTGCAGCCCGACCTGGAGCGCGACCCAGCGGCGCAGGCCGGCATGAAGGCGGCCGGGCTGAGCGCATCGGTGATGCAGGCGGCCACCCGCTTGAGCACGGCTTCGGCATGGCCCGCAGGCCTGCGCACCGACAGCGCCCGCATGAAGAACAAGGCGGCCGTGGCCAACTACGCGGCTTATGTGGTGTGCAGCTATGCCACGGACGAAGGGGCGCTCAGCATCCTCTCCGTGCCTGCGGCAAACAACCACCACATGCCCGAGGACCTTCGCTCGCCATCCGACTTCTATCTGGTGCTGCGGCCTGCGGGCTTCACCATCCTGGATGACAACCTGACGAAGGAACCGCCCAGCAAAGGCCCTTCCTGGCGCAACCTGAAAGCAGCGCGCATCCTCAAGCCCGATGGGGTGTACGCCACCTTCGACCTGGGCGACGTGCCGGAAGCCCTGGATGCCTTGGACAAGCAGGGCTTGAGCAAGGCCGAGGTGGAAGCCGTGGTGTTCCGCAGCCACGAGCGCAACTGGCCCGATGGCATCGACAGCTTCGAGAAGCGCTACCCAAAGCTCAATCAGCTGAAGAAGTACAAGGCATTCCGGCTGGCCCGGTGGGACGACAAAGTGCTCCTGGTGATACCATCGGAGCTGAACAAGAAGGCGGCCGCCGGACTGCGGCCCTACCTCGACATCTACATGGTGTTCGATTCGGGAGCCGTGCAGGTGAAGGAGAAGAAGCGCTGAGCGGCTCCGCGCCATCTTTGCCGCGATGGCCATTCGCATCGTCTTCCACGGGGCTGCGGGCACCGTTACCGGCAGCAAGCACCTGGTGGAAGTGGAGCACGCCGTCGGAGGCACCACGCGCATCCTGCTCGATTGCGGACTCTTCCAAGGCGAGGCCCTTCATGATGGCAGCGGCAAGGACCGCAACCGGCGCTTCGGATTCGATCCGGGGAGCATCGACGCGCTGATCCTGAGCCACGCGCACATCGACCACAGCGGCTTGGTCCCGCGCTTGGTGAAGCAGGGCTTCAAGGGGCCCATCTGGTGCACCCCCGCCACCCGCGAGCTCTGCGCGGTGATGCTCGAGGACAGCGCGCGCATCCAGGAGTACGACTTCGCCTACGAGGCGAAGCGCGCCGCCGAGCGCGGCTGGGCACTGGAGCACGATTCGCCCTTGTACACCGTGGACGATGTGCGGCCGGCCATGGCGCTATTCCAGGCCATCGACTATGGCGAAGCGCTGGAGGTGGCGCCGGGGATCGAGCTGCGCTTCTCTGATGCCGGCCACATCCTGGGCAGCGCGGCCATCCTGC
>CAZJTB010000576.1:0-1776 GCA_964548485.1 uncultured Chryseobacterium sp.
GTGTAGCCGATGCGCTGCTGCTGCGTGTGCGTCTCGAAATCCGCGTAGCGCACCTTCACCGCCACGCAGCTGGTGAGCTTCTGGCCCTTGCGCAATTGGAACGCGAGGCTCTCGGCCATGGCGGTGAGCATGCCGCGCAGCTTCACCACATCGATGGTGTCGCGCTCGAACGTGCGCTCCGTGCTGATGCTCTTGCGCTCGTGCCACGCGATCACCGGGCTGTCGTCGATGCCGTTCGCCTTGCGCCACAGCACAGGGCCGTGTTCGCCCAGCAGGCGTTGCATCAGGTCGATGGGCAGCTCCTGCATCGTGGCGATCCGCATCACGCCCATGCTGCGCAGCAGGTGCGCCGTCTTCTCGCCCACGCCGGGGATCGCCTCAATGGGCTTCGGCCCCAGGTAGGGCTTCTCGGTGCCGCGCTCCACGCGCATCTGCCCATTCGGCTTCGCATCGTCGGTGGCCACCTTGCTCACCGTCTTGTTGATGCTCAGCCCGAAGCTGTTCGGCAGCCCCGTCTCCTTCTCGATGCTGCGCTTCAGCTCCGTGGCCAGCTTCATGGCGCCGAAGAACTTCTCCGTGCCGCTGAAGTCCACGTAGAACTCATCCACGCTGCTCTTCTCGAACAGCGGCACGCGCTCGCGGATCAGCTCGGTCACCTCATCGCTCTTCTTCATGTACGCGCCGCTGTTGCCGCGCAGGATGATCGCCTCCGGGCACAGCTGCTTGGCCATCCGCATGGGCATCGCGCTGCGCACGCCGTAGGTGCGCGCTTCGTAGCTGCAACTGGCCACCACGCCGCGGTCGCTGTCGGCGCCGATCAGGATGGGCTTGCCGCGCAGCTCGGGGTGCGCAAGGCGCTCCACGCTCACGAAGAAGCTGTCGAGGTCCAGGTGGAGGATGGTGCGGTCCATGGGGCAGGTGGCAGGGGCAGGAGCAAGAGGCAGGGGCGAGGGGCATTTGGCCGCCTGCCGGGCTGTCCGCTTTAGCTGCCTCGGCTCAGCGGGCGTGCTTGCCGCTCCGGTGGCTTCCGCTGGTCGCCTCCTCGCTGGCAGCACGCCTGCGCTTCGCCTTCGGCAGGCTATCGCTCCCATCCCTGGCGGGCTGACGCATAACCTGTCGATCTGGTGGCCAATAATGTAGCACGGCCGGCCATCAGCCTCGGCACCCGAACCTCTGGCCCGCTTCGCTGTTCACCCTGCGCCCGCACTGGCGCAGCGCCTACATTTGCCTCGGAACGCTGTTTAGACCCATTCTAAACAACAAGCACCCATGATCAAAGTCTCTGAACCCGCCAAGGCCGAGGTCACCAAACTGCTTGGGCAAGAGGGCCGTGGCCCCGACCATTTCGTGCGCGTGGGCGTCAAGGGCGGCGGCTGCTCCGGCCTCATGTACGACCTCTCCTTCGACCGCGAGCTCAAAGAGGGCGACAAGGTCTTCGAGGACAACGGGGTCAAGGTCGTGGTGGACAAGAAGAGCCTGCTCTACCTCCTCGGCACCACCCTCGACTACAGCGGCGGCCTCAATGGCAAAGGCTTCCAGTTCATCAACCCCAACGCCAACCGGACCTGCGGCTGCGGGGAGAGCTTCTCGATTTGAAGAACACCAAGAATATGGATACCGCAAAGAACACGAAGGACGCAAAGGAGACCACGCTCTCCGATGCATGGCATTCTGCTTTGTGCCCTTTGTGCCCTTTGCGGTAGAACTTCCCCATGGCACAAGACACCGACGATATCCTCCGCGAGGTCACCGAGAAGGAGTACGCCTACGGTTTCG
>CAZJTB010000577.1:0-1767 GCA_964548485.1 uncultured Chryseobacterium sp.
GTGCAGCTCACCACCCACACGCGGCCCTGCGCATCCAGCAGCACCTCGCCGCGCACCTCATCGGCGTAGTTGAACTTCAATCCAGTAGCCGTGTTCACGCCATCGTTGGCCGCGCCGCCCAGGTAGGTGCTGCCGATGAGCGCGCTGCCATCGGCGCTGAGGCGCGCCACCACCATGTCGCAGCCGTTGGGGTAGGAGATGCCCAGTCCTGCGGGTGTCACCGCGCTGCCGCCGCCGAAGCTGTTGTCGAAGCAGCCGGCCGTGGTGGGGAAGTTGCTCGAGCCCGTGGTGCCCAGCAGCACCAGCTGGTCGTTGCCATCCACATAAAGGCTGTGCGGCATCTCGTCGCCGTTGCCGCCCAGGTAGGTGCTCCACACCAGGAAGGTGCCCGTGGTGTCGTACTTGGTGATGGCGATGTCGGTGCCGCCGTTCTGCTGGCCCGCGCCGCCGGCCCATTGCGTCTGGTACGCGCCGGTGGTCACGGGGAACTGATTGCCGAAGGCCGTGCTGCCGGCATACAGGAAGCCGAGCTGATCGAAGCTGGCCGTGTAGCCGAAGTTGTTGCTGAAGGAGCCTGAGTAGGTGGCGAAGCGCAAGGTGGGGTCGATGATGAGCGGGTGCCGCTTGTCGTATTCGCCGGGCCTGAATCCCACGAGCCCATCCTTAAGCGTGTAGCGGCAATGCACCACCCGGCGGTGGCCGCCGATCTCCTGGTAGGCGATGGGGATGCGCTCGGTGAGGCGGCCCAAGGAGGTGTGCACCACCAGCGCGGCGCCGCGCAGCTCCACCCGGTCCGCGCCCTCGAAGGCGATGCGGATGGCGGCGGGGTCTGCTCCGGGGGCGAGCACGAGGTCGTATTTCGCCCCGCTGCTGCTGGCGCGCAGCACGGCATCGCAGCCGGGGGCCACCTCATGCAGCACCACGCGCGCATGGCCTTTGGCCCGGCTCGCCCAGCGCGCCGGATCGTTGCCGAGGAAGTAGCTGTGGTGCCCGGGCAGCGTCAGCTCGCCTTCGGCCCTGGCCTGTGGCGTGGCGCTCGCGAAGCGCATGCGCACGGCATGGCGGTGCAGCGTGGCGGGCAGCGGGTCCTTGGTGTTGGCGTGGGCGATGCTCAGCGCCTGGGCGTCGTACAGGTCGAAGACCACGGCATCATCGCAGGCCCAGAGCACGGCGCCATCGAGCTCGGCCTGGTAACGTGCGGTCGCTGGCCACTGGCCCTTGTTCTCGATGAAGCGCGCCTGGGCCCAGGCCGCATGCAGCGCCAACAGCGAGGCAATGGTCAGTATCGATCTCCGCATGGCCGCCTTCCCGGACGAAAGTAGCCCTGCGGAAGCCGAACGGATGACGTGCGCGGATGATGGGGCCGATGCCTCAGCGCCCCTTCGGCGTGCGCCCGGCCGCTTTGCTGAGCTCCTCCTTCGCGGAAGAAGCATGCTCCTTCACCACCATGCGGAATTCGACGCGGCGGTTCTGGGCGCGGCCCTCCTCGGTTTTGTTGCTCGCTATCGGCTGGTTCTTGCCGTGGCCGACCGGGACGAGGCGGTCGAGCGCCACGCCATTCGCGGTGAGGGACTCCACCACGCTCAGCGCGCGCTGCTGCGAGAGCTGCAGGTTGTACTGCCTGCTGCCGATGTCATCCGTGTGCGCCTCGATCACCAGCGATAGCTCGGGATGCTGGCGCATGAGGCCGGCGATCTGGTCGAGCACCCCTTCGGACCCGGGCTCCAGCGCGGCGCTCTTGTAGGCGAAGTGGATGGCGCTGGTGCG
>CAZJTB010000578.1:0-1765 GCA_964548485.1 uncultured Chryseobacterium sp.
AAGTCCTGATCCTCAGGCACGCTGAGCGAGTCGTTCAGGATTACGAACCGGAAAGGCGCCTCGGGCAGGAATTCGCTGCGATGCTTGAGGATCCGATGGGCCGGGTCGGTGATGACGCTTGGGGCGGCGAACAGCAAAACGAGCAGGATGGCGAGCGGGGGCAGTGCGAAGCGCAGGTAGCGGCGGTTGCGCTTCAGGTCGATCGCGCTGGCGAAGGCCACGGGGCGCAGCTCCCGACTGCGCTGCGCGATGGCGGCTTCGATCAAGGCGCGCCGTCCGGCGTCCTCGGGCGTAAGGGCGTGAAGCTGCAGAGCATTCAACAGCTTATCGCGCACATCGCCGAAATGCGCGCCGATGATGCGCGCGGCTTCCTCGTGGCTGATGATCGGCCCAAGACGCAACAAGCCGATCAGCGGCTTGACCACGAAGCGCGCCAGGATGAACCCCACAGCCACGACTGACGACCAGAAAAGCGCAGTGCGCGCGCCGGAGCCGAAGTGTCCGAGGTGCTCCAGCAGGGCCGCGCACAGGAAGATGGTGACCAGCAGGCCGCAAGCGTAAAGCCCGCCACGGATCAACCGGTCCTTGTAGTACTTCCGGATGAAGCCGTCGAGCTTGGTGATGAGCAGCTGATAGTCGGCGTTCATGGTTGATGGACCCATCGGGCCCGGACCAGTGCAAAGCTAGGCCCGTACGAAGGGCGGTCCACAAGCCACCGATCGGCCCGCGGCCGTATCAGTGGATGATGACCCGTGTGGTAGAGCGCCAGGACTCGGCATCGAGCGCCAGTACATACGCCCCCGGCGACAGGTTGAGGAGCAGGGCTTCCCGTATGCGCCCCTGGGGAGCAGCCACGCGTTGCTCATGAACAAGGCGGCCCTCCAGGTCAAGCAGCCGAAGTCGCGCCGAGGAAGCCGGGAGCCCCTCGGCTACCAGGTTCAGCAGGCCGTTGCTCGGCACAGGGAAGACCTCCATGCGCGGGCCATCCGCATTCGACTCTTCGAGGCCGGTGGTGTCCCAGAGGAAGGTGAGGTTGAGGATGCACCCGTTGCCGGCATCCACCGTAACGGCATACAGCCCATCACCTTGAAGGAACACGAACGAGCTGTTGCCGCCGATGGGCGTGCCGTTGAACGTCCAGCTATAGCTGGCATACCCGCTGGGCACGAACACGACACTGCCGGTTTGGGCAATGTTGAACGCGGGGCAGACCACCACGGTGTTGCTGGTATCGGCGCATCCGAAGCTGTTCGACGCCACCACCTGCCACAGGCCGGGCCCGCTGGGAACCACGCAGGGCGCGGTTTCATCCGCTACGGGCTGCCCATTCAAGAGCCATTGGTAGGAGGCGAGGCCCTGGTCGGCGGCGCAGATCTCAGCAGTGGTGCTGTTCTGGACAATCACCACATCAGGCAGCGGGAACACGGTCACGTACGCTGTATCGTTGAACACCTGCTGCGGCTCGTTGCCGATGGTGATGCTGCCTGCGGTTCCGCCCGCCACATTGAAGAAGTATGTACCCTCGCCGGAGAGCGGGATGTTGTACGTACCCAGCAGGTCGTTGCCGCTGATCACATCCTCATCGTAGATGGACAGCGAGTAAGGCGGGTTATCCATAAGGATTGAAAGCCCCGACCACGATGCCGACAGCACATCGTTGAAGGTGCCGGAGGTGAAGGTGCCGCCGCTGCCGCTGGTGAGCACAAAGTAGAGGTCTGGAGAGCCCGTGCAGCCGATGATGGGCAGGTTGGGCTCCTCCACATCG
>CAZJTB010000579.1:0-1763 GCA_964548485.1 uncultured Chryseobacterium sp.
GTTGCGGATCACGTAGCCCATACCCGTGACCGTTCGGATGAGCGGCCGGCCGAAGGGCTTATCCACCTTCCTGCGCAGCATGTTGATGTACACGTCCACCACGTTCGATTCGGTCTCGAAGCCGGTGTCCCACACATGGTCGAGGATCTCGTCGCGGTGCGCCACCTTGCCCTTGCGCTGCAGCAGGTAATGGAGCAGGGCGTACTCGCGTGCGGTGAGGCGGATCTCCTGGTCGGCGCGCGTCACCCGCTTGGCCTCGTGGTCCATCACCAGGTCGCCGCACACCAGCAGCCGGTCGGTGCCACGGCCTTGGGCGCGCCGGATGAGGGCATTGATGCGGGCCAGCAGCACCGCCACATCGAAGGGCTTGGGCAGGTAGTCGTCCGCGCCGGCGCCCAGGCCCTTCACCTGTTCCTCCACGCCATCCAGGGCGGTGAGCATGAGGATGGGCACATGGGGATTGGATGCGCGGATGGCGCGGCACACCTCGATGCCGTTGCGCTTGGGCAGCATCCAATCGAGCAGCACGATCTCGTAGCGCTGCGCCAGCGCCAGGCGCTCGCCATCGAGCCCGTTGTCGGCCACATCCACCGTGAAGCCCTTGCGCGCGAGTTCCTCGGCGATGAAGGCCGCCACCTTGGGTTCGTCCTCGACGATGAGCGCGCGCATGATCGTTGCGGTGGGAAAGGTAGATGGGGGCAGAGGCATCGAAGCACGCGCTCTTCACGCCTGTTGGCAGGGCCTTTAATCCGGCTCTCATCACAGCCCCTGCCGACCACGGGACTTTTGACCCCGCGCTGAATAGACGCGCATATCCATGACCACCCGCAAGCTCCCGTTCACCGGAATCGCCGGCCTGAAGGAGAACTGGCAGAAGGACCTCGTCTCCGGCTTCATCGTCTTCCTCGTGGCCCTGCCGTTGTGCCTGGGCATTTCGCTGGCCTCGGGCGTGCCGCCCATGGCGGGCCTGATCACCGCCATCATCGGCGGGCTCCTCGTCTCGCGCATCAACGGTAGTCACGTCACCATCAACGGTCCGGCGGCGGGCCTCATCGTGGTGATCCTGGGCGCGGTGGAGAGCCTTGGCGGCGGCGACCCCATGGTGGGCTACCGCAGCATGCTCGCCGCCGTGGTGGTGAGCGGCTTGCTCCTCTTCCTCCTCGGCCGGCTGAAGGCGGGCAAGCTCGGCGATTTCTTCCCCAGCAGCGCGGTGCATGGCATGCTGGCGGCCATCGGCGTCATCATCCTCAGCAAGCAGGCGCATGTGGCCCTGGGCGTGAAGCCGGAAGGCAAGGAGCCCTTGGAGCTGCTCGCCGAGATCCCGCACAGCATCGCCCACATGAACCCCGAGGTGGCCATCATCGGAGGGGTGAGCCTCCTGATCATGTTCCTGCTGCCCGCCATCCGCAACAAGTGGGTGAAGATGATCCCCGCCCCCATGGTGGTGGTGCTCGTGGGCATCGCGCTCGGCCACTATTTCGATCTGCAGCATGAGCACAAGTACCTCTTCCTCGACGGCCACGAGTACAGCATCGGCCCCAAGTTCCTGGTGACGCTGCCGGAGAACCTCGCCGACGGCATCGTGTTCCCCGACTGGTCAAAGGCCCTCACCTTGCCCTTCCTCATCGCGGTGGTAAGCATCACGCTGGTGCAGGGCATCGAATCGTTGCTGAGCGCCAAGGCCGTGGACAAGCTGGACCCCTGGAAGCGCGAGAGCGACCTGAACAAGGACCTGAGCGCGGTGGGTGCGGGCAGCGCGCTGG
>CAZJTB010000580.1:0-1759 GCA_964548485.1 uncultured Chryseobacterium sp.
AGATGTTGCAGCTGCTCCAGCTCACCTCGGCACCGAGCTCCTTCAGGGTCTCGATCAGCACGGCGGTCTGGATGGTCATGTGCAGGCATCCGGCGATGCGCGCGCCCTTCAGGGGCTTCTCCTTGCCATACTTGGCGCGCAGGGCCATCAGGCCGGGCATCTCGGCCTCGGCCAGCTCAATCTCCTTGCGGCCCCAGTCGGCGAGGGCGATGTCCTTTACCTTATACTTCACTTGTTCAGCGGTCTTGGTGCTCATGTCTTGGGTGTCGTTCTGGGCTGATTCCCAGCGCGGGCGCGAAGGTAACCCCTTCCGGCCAGCGGGTCCAGCATGGTTGAGTAAGTTAGCCGCGATGGGATTGGTGCAACAACAGCTCAACGATGCGATGGTTCGCGGGCGCAAGCTGCTGGCCGTGCTCATCGACCCTGATTACGGGCAGGACGAAGCCGCGCTCGAACGCACGGTGCAGGACGCCTGCATGGCCAAGGCCGACCTGCTCTTCGTGGGCGGCAGCCTGCTCACCTCAGGCTCGTTCGACCGTTGCGTGGCGCTGGTGAAGCGCTGGAGCAACAAGCCGGTCGTCCTCTTCCCGGGAAGCCCGGCGCAATTGAGCGGCCACGCCGATGCGGTGCTCTTCCTCTCGCTCATCAGCGGCCGCAACCCCGATTTGCTCATCGGTCATCACGTCACCGCCGCGCCCACGGTAAGGGCCCTCGGGCTGGAGGCCATCCCCACCGGCTACCTGCTCGTGGATGGCGGACGCGCCACCACCGCGCATTACGTGAGCCAGTCCTCCCCCATCCCGCACGACAAGCCGGGCATCGCCGCGGCCACGGCGCTTGCCGGCGAGCTGCTCGGCCTGCGTGCCATCTACCTCGACACCGGGAGCGGCGCGCCCAGCAGCGTGTCACCGGCCATGATCAGCGCGGTGCGGGCCACCGTTGGGCTGCCCATCATCGTAGGCGGAGGCATCCGCGACGCTGCCACCGCGCGCGCGCTGTGCGAAGCGGGAGCCGATGTGCTGGTGGTGGGCACGGCGATCGAGCAGGATCCTGAAACCGTGTTCATGCTCGCCGAGGCCGTGCACGGCTGAGCCGAACCAGACAACCATGAGAGGCGCGGCCCTGCTGCTCATGTTGGCCAGCGCGCATTGCTGCATCGGCCAGCCCGATTCGCTCCGGCGGATCTGGATGCCTCCGCGCCGGATAGCGCGCGCCTGAGCGCGGTGCAAGCACTGGCTTGGAAGGCGGTATTCGAGCAGCCCGACAGCGGCATCGCGCTGGCGCTCAAGCAGCTTGAGTTCGCCCGAAGGGTTGAGTCGCAGCGCGGGCAATACGAGGCCAGCACCACCCTTGCCGTGGGCAGCAGCATGAAGAGTGATTACGCCTCGGCGCTCAATTACCTGCACGCATGCCTGGCCCTGGCCAAGGCCATGAAAGACCCCAAGCGCGAGGCGAACACCTACAGCAACCTGAGCAACGTGTACCGCAGCCTCGGCGACCTGCCCATGGCGCTCACGCAGTTGCAGAAGAGCCTGCGGATCGATACGGACCTGGGCAACAAGGAAGGCCTGGCGGGCACCTACAACAACATGGGCACCATCCAGACCGAGCTGAACAACCACCAGGAAGCGCTCGATCTTTACCAACGCAGCGCTGCACTGGCCGAAGACCTCGATAGCGACCGTGGGCGCGCCCAGGCGGCGCTCAATGTGGGCAGCGCCTACCTGAACCTGGGCAGGCCCGACACGGCCGCCGCGCT
>CAZJTB010000581.1:0-1746 GCA_964548485.1 uncultured Chryseobacterium sp.
CCCAATTGGCCAGCTCTGGCCGAAGCCGGTGTTCATCTGCGCTACGACCGCGCCGCGATCCTGCCCCAGCGCGCCGGTCCGTTCCGCCTGCACGAGCGGGTCGATGACCGCCTGGGCGTCATCCGCCTCTTCCCCGGCATCTCTGGCGCGTGGGTGCGCCAAGCACTCTCCACGCCCGGCCTACGGGCGGTGCTGCTCACCACCTTCGGCAGCGGCAACGCCCCCACGGATGTGGAGTTCATCGCGGCATTGCGCGAGGCACGCGAGCGGGGCATCCACCTGCTGAACGTCACCCAATGCGTGGGTGGCCGCGTGGAGCAGGGCCGCTATGTGACAAGCCGCGCGTTCGTGGAGCTGGGCGTGATCCCCTGCGCCGACATGACCGTGGAGGCCGCCCTCGCCAAGACCATGTTCCTGCTTGGCGCGGAACCATCAGCGGCGGAATTCGCCCAGCGAATGGCGGTACCGATCGCCGGGGAGCTGACGTTGGCCTGATGTGACCGATGCCCCGCTCGCTGCCTGCACACGGCCGCTGCCTGTGCGCCCTTTGGCGCGAAGGCCCAATTGCTACCTTGGCCGCCCTTCGGAAGGCCGTGGAACCGCCTTCCGCACCAGATCCGGAGAGATGGCCGAGTGGTTTAAGGCGCGCGCCTGGAAAGTGCGTTTACCTGAAAGGGTAACGGGGGTTCGAATCCCTCTCTCTCCGCCATTGCGGATCGGCGGCGAGCGAAGCTTGCTTCGGCGAGCCGACGGTGCAAATGATGCAAGGCCCGAAGGGCTGCCGATCAGCAATGATGCCCTCCCCATTGGGAAAGGCCGACGAAGAAGGCCAAACCCGATTCCGGCCGGATGGCCGATCCGGAAGGGTCGCATCACCCAGCCGGTTGGCCGCTTGCGCTGAACCCCCATCTTTGACCCGCTCATTCCGGAACCAACACCGACAACAACCCCCTCACGCAACCTTTCACTCATGGTACGCAAGCTCTTGACCCTTTGCCTGGCTGGCCTTCTAGGCGTCAGCATGCTCAGCACCCCCGTGTTGGCGCAGGATCCCCCTGCCACGGCCGCTGCGACAGCGGCCGCTGATGACGGCAGCCAATCATTCAAGGACCGCTTCATCCAAGGCGATCCCTTCTGGATGTCGCTTCCCCTGATCTGCTTGATCCTAGGCCTGGCCATGGTCATCGAGCGCATCATCTACCTGAACATGGCCAGCACCAACACGGACAAGCTGCTCACCAGCGTGGAGGATGCCTTGAAGAGCGGTGGCGTCGATGCCGCCAAGGAGGTGTGCCGCAACACGCGCGGCCCCATCGCCGGCATCTTCTACCAGGGCCTCGACCGCGCCCATGAGGGGGTGGACATCGCCGAGAAGAGCATCGTGGCCTATGGCGGCGTGGAAGTGGGCCGCCTGGAGCGGGGCCTGCCGTGGATCAGCCTCTTCATCGCCCTGGCGCCCATGCTCGGCTTCCTGGGCACGGTTATCGGGATGATCATCGCCTTCGACAAGATCGAGGCGGCGGCGAACATCAGCCCCACCATCGTGGCCGGCGGTATCAAGGTGGCGCTGCTCACCACCGTGTTCGGCCTCATCGTGGCCATCATCCTGCAGATCTTCTACAACTACCTGCAGAGCAAGATCGACAGCATCACCGGCCAGATGGAAGAAGCCTCCATCGGCCTGGTTGACCTGCTGGTGAAGACCAACACCGCCAAGCACTAAGGCCATGAACCACCAAGGATCGG
>CAZJTB010000582.1:0-1744 GCA_964548485.1 uncultured Chryseobacterium sp.
GAGGCCGTGAGCGTGGCCCGCCAGCAGGTGGAGAACGGCGCGCAGGTGATCGACGTGAACATGGACGAGGGCCTGATCGATGGCGTGCAGGCCATGACCAAGTTCCTCAACCTCATCGCCGCCGAGCCCGACATCGCGCGCGTGCCGGTGATGGTGGACTCGTCGAAGTTCAGCGTGATCGAGGCGGGCCTGAAATGCCTGCAAGGCAAAGGCATCGCCAACAGCATCAGCTTGAAGGAAGGGGAGGCGGAGTTCCTGCGCCAAGCGAAGATCATCCGTCGCCTCGGTGCCGCCACCGTGGTGATGTGCTTCGACGAGCAGGGCCAGGCCGATACCTACGAGCGCCGCATCGCCATCGCGCAGCGCAGCTACGACCTGCTCACGCAGAAGGCCGGCTTCGCCCCGCACGACATCATCATCGACGCCAACATCCTCACGGTGGCCACCGGTATGGCCGAGCACGACCGTTACGCCATCGACTTCATCGAGGCCGTGCGCTGGATCAAGCAGCATCTGCCCGGCGCGCTCACCAGCGGGGGCGTCAGCAACGTCAGCTTCAGCTTCCGCGGCAACGAGCCCGTACGCGAGGCCATCCACACCGCCTTCCTCTACCACGCCATCAAAGCGGGGCTCGACATGGGCATCGTCAACGCCGGGCAGATCGGCGTGTACGACGACATTCCCAAGGACCTGCTGGAGCACGTGGAGGATGTGCTGCTCGCTCGTCGCCCCGACGCCACCGAGCGCATGGTGGCCTTCGCGGAGCGCTACAAGAAGGAGCCTTCAGCCGAGGACAAGGCCCAGCAGGCGGCGTGGCGCAGCGGCACCGTGGAGGAGCGCCTGAAGCACGCGCTGGTGCACGGCATCACCGAACACATCGATGCCGACGTGGAGGAAGCCCGCGTGAAGTACGGCGAGCCCGTGCTCGTGATCGAAGGTCCGCTGATGGCGGGCATGAACGTGGTGGGCGACCTCTTCGGCAGCGGCAAGATGTTCCTGCCCCAGGTGGTGAAGAGCGCTCGCGTGATGAAGCGCGCCGTGGCCTACCTGGAGCCCTTCCTCGCAGAGAAGAAAGCGGCGCAGGTGATCGGCACCCAGAAGGAAGGCGCGAAGAAGGTGCTCATGGCCACGGTGAAAGGCGACGTACACGACATCGGCAAGAACATCGTGGGCGTGATCCTCGCGTGCAACGGCTGGCAGGTGATCGACCTGGGCGTGATGGTGCAGAGCGCCACCATCCTGAAGACCGCCCGCGAAATGAAGGTGGACATCATCGGCCTCAGCGGATTGATCACGCCTTCGCTGGACGAGATGGTACACGTGGCGAAGGAGATGGAGCGCGAAGGTTTCGAGACCCCGCTGCTGATCGGTGGCGCCACGACCAGCCGCGTACACACTGCCGTGAAGATCGCCCCGCACTACAGCAAGCCCGTGGTACACGTGATCGACGCTTCTCGCAGCGTGCCCGTGGTGAGCAATTTGCTCAGCGACAACGAGCGCGCGCGCTACGAAGCCGAAGTGAAGGAGGAGTATGCCAAGGTGCGTGCGCAGTACGAGGGCAGTCAGCGCGAGAAGGAGTATGTGCCGCTGGACGAGGCGCGTGCGAAGAAGTTCACGATCGACTTCGCGGCCGAGCCGCCGGTAGTGCCCAAGAGCACGGGCATCTTCACCTACCGCAACTACCCGCTCGCCGAGCTGGTGCCCTACATCGACTGGACGCCCTTCTTCATGGCCTGGGAGCTGG
>CAZJTB010000583.1:0-1742 GCA_964548485.1 uncultured Chryseobacterium sp.
CAGGGGCCGCTGCTGGTGGGCTTCCAGCGCAGGGTGTAGCTGGTGGCGCCGTAGTTCGACCAGGTGAGCGTGGCGCTGGTGGCGTTCAGGTTGGTCACGTTCAGCGGGATGGGCGCATCGCAGGTGGTGCCGCACGCGGCCAGGCAGGTGGCCGTATTCACCCGCAGGCGGATCAGATCGCCAGGCTGAGGGCCGAAGCCGTTGGCGAACTTGATGGTGCTGCTGGTGAGGTGGCAGTAGCTCATGATGGTGCCGCCCACGTTGCTGGGCGGCAACGGCCCTTGCGGACAGGAGCCCTCCGTGTACCCCGCCGCCGGCCCGCAGCCATCAATGGCCGTGTTGTTCCCGTTCCATACGCAGGCATGCGTGTGCCTGCTGCCCATGTTGTGCCCAGTCTCGTGCGTCACCACTCCCACGCTCCAGCTATAGGTGGGCACATTGCTGTACGTGCTGTTGATGCCGCTGTAGGCCATGCGGTAGCTGGTGCTGCTGCACAAGGTGTTCAACCATGCGATCCCGCTGGTGCCACCCAGGTCGATCAGGTGCGCCAGGTTCCCATTGAAGCTGGTGCGCACCTGACCGAATTGATCGAGCTTGCCGCTGCTGGTGGAGGCGTTGTACGGGCTCGTGGTGTTCCAAACGAAGATCTCCTGCAGGGTCACGTTCACGCCATCATTGGCGAAGAGCGTGGCCATCTGATTGAAGAGCCCCGTGAGGTAGGTTGTCACATTCGCCACCGACCCTTTGTTCTGGAACAGGTCGTAGGCGGCCTCCCAATAGATGGTGACGCAGCGCACGGTCTTGGCGCTCCCCTCGCCGCGCAGCTCCGGTGCGTGAGGCATGGCCAGATCGGGCGTGCCGCAGCCGGGCCTGAATTCGCCGCGCAGGTCGTGCTCCCAATAGAAGGCGTGGAGGCCTTCCCGATCGTTCTCGAACCGGCCGATCACACGGTCGCCCTGCCCATCGCCGATGATGGCCATCACCTCCTTCTCGAACACGCTCACGGCCGCCAGCGAGCCGGGCACGCCGCGGATAACGCCGCGGTAATGCAAGCCGGGCGGGGCCTCCACCGCGCTGCCGTCGCTCGAGACCCGAACCTGGAAGCCTTCGGCTACAACCTGCACGCGCTCCAGGTCAAGAATCATGGAGCCTTCCGCATCGGGCAGTTCCAAGGCGATATGCGCAGCGCGTTGCTGAAGCAGCACCGAAGCGGCTTGGGCATCGAAGCGCACCACCTGGCACGCGCGCAGCGCATCGCTCCACAGCCCATCGGAGTCCATGCTCCGCGGCACAGCATCGAACAGGCGGACCGGTGCGAATGCCGCGCGCGAGCGGGCTTCCAGTATCCGCTCCTCCACCCTGCCCGGCTGCTGTTGGGCAAGGGAGAGCAAGGGCATTGCAACCAGCACGGCGAGGAGGTAGTGGCGCATGTGTTCGATTTGAAGCGGCAAGATAATTGGGCGCCTGACCGGCCCGCATCAGCTTTCCGCCAGAACATCCACAGCACCCGGTGAGCGCCAGCCTTCGCTGGTCGAATGCGACCTTTGGCACCATGGTGGATCGCCCCCGACCGGCCCCCTTGCTCGATGCCTTCCGCTTCAGTGCGTGCTATGCATGCGCCGATAAGGAGAGCCTTGCCCCGGTTGAAGCGTCGGCGGCGATCGCACAAGCCCCGTTGCCCAAGACCTCGCGCAGCCAACCCGAACGGAGCGACCTGTACCTGAGCGCCGCCGCCGGAACGG
>CAZJTB010000584.1:0-1738 GCA_964548485.1 uncultured Chryseobacterium sp.
CCTGAACCAGGAGGCCGCCAAGGCCGTGAAGTACGGCGGTGTCCCGGCCGAAGAGGCGTGGAAGTTCGTGACGCTGAACCCGGCGAAGATGCTGCGGCTGGACCAGCGCATGGGCAGCGTGGAACCCGGCAAGGACGCCGACGTGGTGCTGTGGAACACCGACCCGCTGAGCATCGGTGCACGCGTGGAGATGACCTTCGTGGACGGTGTGCGGCTCTATGACAGGCAGCGCGACGCGGAACTGCAGCGCGTGATCGCCACTGAACGCGAGCGGTTGATCGTCAAGATGCTGGCCGCGAAAAAGGCCGGCGCCACCACGCGCCGTCCCGAACGCACACGACGCGGCCAATGGCATTGTGAAACGATGGGCGAGGAACCATGAGAGGGTCGCTCGTCCATATCGCCCTGATGTGCACCACGCTCGCCGTGGCGCAACGGCCGGCGCCCGCCCCGCCGCAACCACGCAGCATCCTCATCACCCATGCCACCGTGCATGTGGGCGATGGCCGCGTGATCGATGAGGGCGCGGTGGGCTTCCGCAACGGCATCATCGACTATGTGGGCTATGCGTACGGCGTGCGCGGCACCTACGACACCACCGTGCAGGCCGCGGGCGGGCATCTTTATCCCGGGCTCATCCTGGCGGATAACACCCTCGGCCTGCACGAGATCGACCTGGTGCGCGCCACCAACGACGAGGCCGAGACCGGCGAGATCACCCCCGAGGTGCACGCGCTCACCGCCTACGCGGCAGACTCGCGCATCACGCCCACCGTGCGCGCGAACGGTGTGCTGCTCGCACAGGTCACGCCGCGTTCGGGACTCGTCTCCGGTGTGAGCGCCGTGGTGCAGCTGGACGCATGGGACAACGAGGACGCACCGGTGCGCACGCCGGACGGCCTGCACGTGAACTGGCCCAATGCCTACGCCCGCAGCGGCTGGTGGGCCGAGCCCGGGAACACCAGCCGCGCGAAGGACGAGGAACGACAACGCCAGATCCGCGAACTGCGCCTGCTCTTCCAACGCGCACGCGCTTATGGCCACGACAGCACCCGCGTGAAGGATGTGCGGCTGGACGCCGTGTCCGGTGTGTTCGATGGGCGGCTCGCGCTCTACCTGCATGCCCAGGCCGCACGCGAGATCCAGGAGGCCGTGCTCTTCGCCCGGGAGTTCAACATCCCGCGCCCGGTGATCGTGGGCGGCTACGACGCGTGGCGCGTGGCCAGCCTGTTGACCGACCAGCACGTGCCGGTGATCCTGGGCCGCACGCACAGCCTGCCGCTGCGCGATGACGACCCGGTGGACCTTCCCTACAAGCTCCCCTACCTCCTGGCGGAACGCGGCGTCCTGTTCTGCCTGAGCTACACCGGCGAGCACGAGCGCATGGGCGCGCGCAACCTGCCTTTCGTGGCGGGCACCGCCTCGGCCCATGGCCTTGATCGCGAATTCGCGCTGCGGGCCATCACGCTCGATGCGGCGAGGATCCTCGGCATCGACAAGCGTTACGGCAGCCTCGAGGCCGGCAAGAGCGCCACGCTCTTCCTCAGCACCGGCGATGCATTGGACATGCGCGGCAACAACGTCACGCTCGCCTTCATCGACGGCCGCATGATCGTGCTGGACGACCACCAGAAGGCGCTGTACCGGCAATACCTGGCGCGCTGATCGTCACACGATCATCCCCGCTGCCACGGTCTCGTTCGTGCCCTCGTCGATAAGGATGATCATCGGCCCAATA
>CAZJTB010000585.1:0-1731 GCA_964548485.1 uncultured Chryseobacterium sp.
TGGCCGGTTTCGACCGCTATTTCCAGATCGTCAAATGCTTCCGCGACGAGGACCTGCGCCAGGACCGCCAGCCCGAGTTCACGCAGATCGATTGCGAGATGGCCTTCGTGGAGCAGGAAGACATCCTGAACACCTTCGAGGGCATGGCCAAGCACCTGTTCAAGGCCATCCACGGGGTGGAATTCGACGAAGCTTTCCCACGCATGAGCTTCGATGAGGCGATGCACGACTACGGATGCGACAAACCCGACCTGCGCTTCGGCATGCGCTTCCACGAGCTGAATGACCTCACTCAGGGCGTTGGCTTCAAGGTCTTCGATGAGGCCGAGCTGGTGGTGGGCATCAACGCTGAAGGCTGTGCGAACTGGAGCCGCAAGCAGACCGACGCGCTCATCGACTTCGTGAAGCGCCCGCAGATCGGCGCCACGGGCATCGTGTTCGTGAAGTGGACGGAGGAAGGCCTGAAGAGCACGGTGGACAAGTTCTACACCCCCGAGCACCTGCAACGCTGGGCCGAGCGCTTCGGCATGAAGCCCGGCGATCTGCTCTGCATCATGGCCGGCAAGGCCGACAAGACCCGCAAGCAATTGAACGAACTGCGCCTGCACCTCGGCGACCTGCTCGGCTTGCGCGATCCCAAGGTCTTCAAGCCGTTGTGGGTGATTGATTTCCCCTTGCTGGAACAGGATGAGGATACCGGCCGCTGGCACGCCATGCACCATCCCTTCACCGCGCCGAAGCCGGAGGATGCGCAGAAGCTCTTCGACCAGCAGGACCTGGGCAGCGTGCGCGCCAACGCGTATGACCTGGTGATCAACGGCACGGAGATCGGCGGTGGCAGCATCCGCATCCACGACCGCGCCATGCAGGAGGCCATGTTCCGCGTGCTGGGCTTCACCGACGAGGATGCCCGCTACAAGTTCGGCTTCCTCATGGATGCCTTCGAGTACGGCGCCCCGCCGCACGGCGGCGCGGCCTTCGGCTTCGACCGCTGGGTGGCGCTCTTCGGCCACCGCACGGACATCCGCGAGTTCATCGCCTTCCCGAAGAACAACGCGGGCCGTGATGTGATGATCGATGCGCCAAGCCGCATCGACGCGGAGCAGCTGAAGGAGCTGGGGATCGGGGTGAAAAGCTGAGACGCCTACTTCTTCCGCTTCACGCGCTTTGCGACAGTACGTGACGCCTTATCGGCGACCTTGCTGCTGCGCGATCCTGAAAGCTCATTTCGCATCGCCTCCACACGCGCGAGAATATCCCGCACGGGTTCTTCCAATTCCTTGCCCATGCGGCGGTGGCTGTCGGGGTCCTCATCCTTCATCAAGCGCAGCAGAGCGAAATAGACCGGGCGCATCTCCTTCTTCAAGCGCGGGAAGCGCTGCTCGAACAACTCGCGCATGCCATGGAACTGCTCCCGGGCCAGGCCCCATAGGATGGCGGTCAGAACGCCGCCCGTGTACACCGGAGCACCGCAGAGCTGCGCCGTCTGGCTGTACGCATTGGCCAGATCACCTTGTTTCCAAAATGCAATTGCGTTCTCCGCCATGCCATCCACCACCGCCACGAACTCTACAAAATGGCGCTCGGCCTCTGGGTGATCCAACTCGCCCAGCCTGAACAGCGCCCAATGCGACAGGGCCAGGTCACGTTGTGCCTGGATGTTGCTCGGCCCACGTTCGGCCAGTTTCCGGCTGATCACCAAGCCCGCCTCGTAGGCCGTGCGCGCTTCGC
>CAZJTB010000586.1:0-1724 GCA_964548485.1 uncultured Chryseobacterium sp.
GAATTCGGCAAGTGCTTCGGTACGGCGGACTTCAAGGAAGGCACGAGCGCGTTCATGGAGAAGCGGAAGGCGGAGTTCAGTGGTGAGTAACTGCAGCCGCAGATGGCGCTGAAGACGCAGATGGAAAGCTGCTCGAAGTCCAGAACAAGCCGGAATGCATTTGCACTGCATGGACCGCCGCGCTATTCATCATCAGGACCCTGTATTCATCTGCGCAATCGGCGTAATCTGCGGCTCTCTTCATGAGCGCCCTCCGCAAACTCGCCGGCCAAACGGCCATCTACGGGCTCAGCAGCATCGTTGCGCGCTTCCTCAACTTCCTGCTCACCCCGCTGTACACCAGCAAGGGCGTGTTCCCGCCCGAGGAGTACGGCGTGATCACCGCCTTCTATGCCTGGGCTGCCTTCCTCACCGTGCTGCTCACGTTCGGCATGGAGACGACGTTTTTCCGCTTCGCGAATGCAAATACTCCTCACCCCCTAACCCCCTCTCCCGAGGAGAGGGGTAGGCGCGCCTACGCGACCGCGTTCTACCTGGTAGCCAACCTCGCCATGCCCTTCATGCTCTTCAGCGGCGTGTTCAGCGATGGCATCGCGGCGGCCATGCGCTTCCCGCAACATGGCAACCTGGTGTCGATGCTCGCCCTGGCCCTGGGCCTCGATGCCCTGACCGCCATCCCCATGGCACGGCTGCGGCACGAGGGCAAGCCCTGGCGCTTCGTGGCGGTGAACATGACCAACATCGGCGTCACGGTATGCCTCAGCCTCTACTTCTTCGCCTACCGCAAGCCGCACGATCCCGGCATCGATGTGAGCTACGTGTTCCTGATCAACCTGGTCGCCAGCGCGGTGAAGCTGATTCTCTTGCTGCCGCTGTGGCCGCACTTCGCCCGCATCGACCACGGGATGCTGAAGCAGATGCTCCGGTTCGCCTGGCCGCTGGCCATCGCTGGCCTCGCCGGCATGGTGAACGAGACAGCCGACCGCGCCGTGCTGAAGTTCCTGCTGCCCGCAGATGTGGCCGATGAGCAACTCGGCATCTACGGTGCATGCTACAAGCTGGCGGTGCTCATCACGCTCTTCATCCAGGCCTTCCGCATGGGCGCCGAGCCCTTCTTCTTCAGTCACGCGAAAGAGAAAAACAGCAAGGAGACCTTCGCGCGCATCATGAACCTCTTCGTCGCGGTATGCATGACGGCCTTCCTGGGGGTGATGCTCTTCCTCGATGTCTTCAAGTGGTTCATACCCAATCCGGCCTTCCACGAGGGGCTGCGCGTGGTGCCAATCCTGATGCTGGCCAACGTGTTCCTGGGCATCTACTACAACCAGAGCGTGTGGTACAAGCTCACCGACAAGACCAAGGCGGGCAGCACCATCAGCCTGGTCGGCGCGGGCATCACACTGGTGCTGCTCTTCGCGCTCGTGCCGAGTTGGGGCTACATGGGCGCGGCCTGGGCCACGCTAGCCTGCTATGCAAGCATGGCGGCCATCAGTTACGCGTGGGGGCAGAAGCACTACCCCGTGCCCTACAACGTGACGCGTGTGCTGCTGTACATGGCGGGGGCGGTGGTGCTGTGGTGGGGGTGCGAGCAATTGACCTTGGAGGGAGCGCTGCGCTATGCGATACGGGGTGCGATCCTGCTTGCCTTTGCCGGAACGGCCTGGCGCCGCGAGAAAGAAGGCTTGATGCTCTAGTATCTTCGTTCATTCACGGTATGAATAAGC
>CAZJTB010000587.1:0-1723 GCA_964548485.1 uncultured Chryseobacterium sp.
CACCGCGGCGTTCTTGAACTTGTTGTAGAAGAGCACCACGCGGTCATAGCGGCCCTCGGCGAACTGCTTCATCAGAAGCTCGGCCACAGGCGCGGCCTTGTCGAAGTTCAGGCCATCGAACAGCGAGGCCAGGTCCGTGGGCAGGCTGTTGTCGAGCATGCCGCTGCGGCGGTAGAGGTCCATGGCCTTCTTGCCGATGGGCAGGATGCTCACCTCCTGGCCATTCGCCTGGGCCTCGTTGATGGCCTTGCGCACCAGGCGGAACACCTGCGTGTTGAAGGCGCCCGCGAGGCCGCGGTTGCTCACGATGGGCACCAGCAGCACCTTCTTCACCTCGCGCTGGGCGCTGTAGAGGCCTTCGCTGCTGTCGAGGCTGGCGCTCACGTTGCCCAGGATGGTCTGCAGCTTCTCGGCGTAGGGGCGCATGCGCACGATGGCGTCCTGCGCCCGGCGCAGCTTGGCCGCGCTCACCATCTTCATGGCGGCGGTGATCTGCTTGGTGCTGTTCACCGAGACGATCCGGCTGCGTACCTCCTTCAGGCTGGGCATTGCGGGGCGGGGCTGCTGTTTCGGGGTTCACGGGTCGACCCGGTGGGGCGACTCTACAGGTGCTCCGATATCAATTATCAAGGCTCTTCACCAGGTCGGCGGCCACCTTCTCCAGCGTGCCGGTGATCTGGTCGTTGTAATCACCCTTCTTCAGCGCGGCCAGCACATCGCTGTGCTTGTTGCGCAGCATGGTGATGAACTCGGCCTCGAACTGCTTCACGTTCTTCACGGGCACCTTGCTCAGCAGGCCCTTGGTGCCGCAGTAGATGATGGCGATCTGCTCCTCCACGCGCATGGGGCTGTTCTGGCCCTGCTTCAGGATCTCCACGTTGCGCGCGCCCTTGTCGAGCACGGCCTTGGTGGCGGCGTCGAGGTCGGAGCCGAACTTCGAGAAGGCCTCCAGCTCGCGGTACTGAGCCTGGTCGAGCTTCAGGGTGCCGGCCACCTTCTTCATGCTCTTGATCTGCGCGTTGCCGCCCACGCGGCTCACGCTGATGCCCACGTTGATGGCGGGGCGCACACCGCTCAGGAAGAGGTTGCTCTCGAGGAAGATCTGGCCGTCCGTGATGGAGATCACGTTGGTGGGGATGTAGGCCGATACGTCGCCGGCCTGCGTCTCGATGATGGGCAGCGCGGTGAGCGAGCCGCCGCCCTTCACCTTGCCTTTCAGCGAGGCGGGCAGGTCGTTCATCTGGGCGGCCACGGTATCGTCGTTGATGATCTTGGCGGCGCGCTCCAGCAGGCGGCTGTGCAGGTAGAACACATCGCCGGGGTAAGCCTCGCGGCCGGGGGGGCGGCGCAGCAGCAGCGACACCTCGCGGTAGGCCACGGCCTGCTTCGAGAGGTCATCGTACACGATCAGCGCGGGGCGGCCGGTATCGCGGAAGTACTCGCCGATGGCAGCGCCGGTGAAGGGCGCGTAGAACTGCATCGGGGCGGGATCGCTGGCGTTGGCGGCCACCACGGTGGTGTAGGCCATGGCGCCGTTCTCCTCCAGCGTCTTCACGGTGCCGGCCACGGTGCTGCCCTTCTGGCCGATGGCCACGTAGATGCAGTACACGGGCTTGCCGGCCTCGTAGAACTCCTTCTGGTTGATGATGGTGTCGATGGCCACCGTGCTCTTGCCGGTCTGGCGGTCGCCGATGATCAGCTCGCGCTGGCCGCGGCCGATGGG
>CAZJTB010000588.1:0-1722 GCA_964548485.1 uncultured Chryseobacterium sp.
GGACGCACCTCACCGTCGGTAAGTACATCAAAGCCCAGCTGGTTGGGCATGGCCATCTCCACCAGCGTGGTCCAGAGGCCACCATCGCTCACATCGTGCGCGGCGGTGATCAGCTGCTGCCGGCACAGCTCACGCAGCAACTGGTGCAGCGCCTGTTCCTCACGCAGGTCGAAGTATGGGGCGGGCGAGCGGTGCACGAGGTGGTGGCGCACGAGGTACTCGCTGCAGGCGATGTCATCGTTCACCCGGCCGAGCAGGAAGATGAGGTCGCCCTTGGCGCGGAAGGCCAGGCCCATGCGGCGGTCGATGTCGTCCAGCACGCCGACCATGCCGATCGTGGGCGTGGGGAAGACGGCCACGGCCGGGCCCTGCTCCTTCACGGTCTGGTTGTAGAAGCTCACGTTGCCCCCGGTAACCGGTGTGCCCAGTACGCGGCAGGCATCGCCCATGCCGCGGATCACTTGCGCGAACTGCCAGTAGACCTCGGGATCGTACGGGTTGCCGAAGTTGAGGCAGTTGGTGACGCCGCAGGGTTCGGCACCCGTACAGGAGATGTTCCGTGCGGCCTCGCTCACGGCGATCATGGCACCGGTGTAGGGGTCAGCGTGCACGTAGCGGCCGTTGCAGTCCACCGTCACCGCCAGGCCCTTTCGTCCACCGGCCTCCTTCAGCAGCACCAGTCCTGCATCGGCAGGTGCGTTGGTGCCCATGTTCAAGGTGCGCACCATGGTGTCGTATTGCTCGGTGATCCAGCGCTTACTGATGTTGGGGCTGGCCAAAAGGTCCATGGCCACGGCCTTCAGATCGTCCGGCACAGGCACCATGTCCGGCTTGAAGCGGGCGTTCTCGGCGATGTAGGCGGGCTCCTTCTCCTCACGTGTGTATACAGGTGCGCCGCCACCCAGCACCAGGCTTTCGGCGGGCACGGTGGCCACCTGCTCCCCGTTCCAGAAGAAGCGCAGCGTGTCGCCCTCGGTCACGGTGCCGATCTCCACGCAGTTCAGGTCCCACTTGTCGAAGATGGCCTTCACCTCCTTCTCCCTTCCCTTCTTCACCACCACGAGCATGCGCTCCTGGCTCTCGCTGAGGAGGATCTCCCACGCGTGCATGCCTTGCTGGCGGGTGGGCACCAGGTCGAGGTTGATGTCCATGCCGGCGCCGCCCTTCGCGCTCATCTCGCTGGTGCTGCAGGTGAGGCCGGCCGCGCCCATGTCCTGCATGCCGATGATCGCATCGGTCTGCGCGAGCTCCAGGGAGGCTTCGAGCAGGAGCTTCTCCATGAAGGGGTCGCCCACCTGCACGGCCGGCAGGTCGTCCATGCTGGTGTCGGTGATGTCCTTGCTGGCGAAGCTGGCGCCATGGATGCCGTCCTTGCCGGTTGAAGAGCCCACGATGAAGACGGGGTTGCCCTTGCCGTGGCTGGTGGCGCTGATCACCTTGTCGGTGCGCACGATGCCCACGCTCATGGCATTCACCAAGGGGTTGGTGGTGTAGCAGGGATCGAAGTAGACCTCGCCGCCGAGCACGGGCACGCCGAAGGCATTGCCGTAGTCGCCGATGCCCTTCACCACGCCGCGCATGTGCCAGCGGCTGCGGGCCTCGGTGGTGATGTCGCCGAAGCGCAGGCTGTTAAGCTGGGCGATGGGCCGCGCGCCCATGGTGAAGATGTCGCGGTTGATGCCGCCCACGCCGGTGGCCGCACCCTGGTAGGGCTCGATGGCG
>CAZJTB010000589.1:0-1715 GCA_964548485.1 uncultured Chryseobacterium sp.
GTGATCCCGGCAGAGCTGAACAAGAAGGCACCAACCGGACTGCGGCCCTACCTCGACATCTACATGGTGTTCGACACAAGCGCGGTGCAGGTGAAGGAAGGCAAGCGCTGAGCACGTTCGCGCCATCTTTGCCCGGGATGGCCATCCGCATCGTATTCCATGGCGCCGCGGGCACGGTGACCGGCAGCAAGCACCTGGTGGAGGCGGAACGCGGCGATGGCCGGACCACGCGCATCCTGCTCGACTGCGGCATGTTCCAGGGTGAAGCCCTGCGCGACGGCAGCGGCAAGGACCGCAACCGGCGCTTCGGATTCGATCCGGGCCGCATCGATGCGCTGGTGCTGAGCCACGCGCACATCGACCACAGCGGATTGATCCCGAGGCTTGTGAAGGAAGGGTTCAAGGGCCCTATCTGGTGCACGCCGGCCACGCGCGACCTCTGCGCCGTAATGCTCGAGGACAGCGCGCGCATCCAAGAGTACGATTACGCCTATGAAGCCAAGCGCGCCGCCGAGCGCGGAACTCCCTTGAAATACGGCGGCCCCTTGTACACGCTGGACGATGTGCAGCCGGCCATGGCGCTGTTCCAGTTGCTCGACTACGGTGAAGCGATGGAGGTGGCCCCGGGCATCGAGCTGCGCTTCTCTGATGCCGGCCACATCCTGGGCAGCGCGGCCATCCTGCTGCGGATCGACGACGGGGAGCGCGTTGAGCGCATCTGCTTCACCGGCGATGTGGGCCGATGGGTTGACCGGCTGCTGCCGCCGCCCGCGCCGCTGCCCGAGGCCGACCACGTGATCTGCGAGAGTACTTACGGCGATCGCGATCATGCCTCCGTGGCCGAGGCGGAAGCCGAGCTGCTGCGGCATGTGCGCGAAGTGTGCGTGGAGCAGGGCGGCCGCCTCATCATCCCGGCCTTCAGCATCGGCAAGACGCAGGATGTGCTCTACACCCTGAACGCCTTGAGCAATGCCGGGCAGCTGCCGCGCCTGCCGGTATTCATCGACAGCCCGCTCGCCACCAGCGCCACCGACATCAGCCGCCGGCACGCGCGCCTCTTCCGTCCCGAGGTGCGCGCCGAACTCGAGCGCGACCCCGACCTATTCAGCTTCCCCGGGGTGGAATTCGTGCGCAGCCCCGACCGCAGCAAGCAGCTCAACGGCCTCAGGCGGCCCTGCATCATCATCGCGGCCAGCGGCATGATGGAGGCGGGGCGCGTGCGCCACCACCTGCGCAACGCACTTCCCCACCCGGAGAATGGCGTGCTCTCCGTGGGCTTCTGCGCCCCGGGCACGCTGGGGGCCGAGCTGCTCGATGGCGCCACGGAGGTGCGCATCTTCGGCGAGCGCGTGCCGGTGCGGGCCGGCATAAGGCGCATGGAGTTCTACAGCGCCCATGCGGGCCGGTCGGAGCTGCTGCGGCACCTGGCCACGCTTGACCCCGCGCGCCTGAAGCGCCTGTACCTGGTGCATGGCGTGGAGGCCTCGCTCCTGGCCCTGAAGGAAGGCGCGCTGCGACAAGGGTTGAAGGATGTGGTCATCCCCCGGCGCGGCGAGGCCTTCCTGCTGGATTGAACAGGACCCGGCCCGAAGGCGTTGGGCGGCGGCAATTCGCGAACTTCGCCACCCCTCCGGATGCGCCTTCCACTCGCCTTCATCGCCTCGGCACTCTCCCTGGCCTTTGCCAGCGCCCAGGCGCCGTGCGATGCCAGCCTG
>CAZJTB010000590.1:0-1713 GCA_964548485.1 uncultured Chryseobacterium sp.
CCATACGCGGCATGTAGCTGAGGCTGCGAAGGCGATGGGCTACACCCTGGCCAACGGCTCGTATTTCGACACCATCACGCTGACGGCGGTGAAGGATGTGAAGAAGGTGAAGGCCGCCATGGAGGCCAGGGAGATCAACCTACGCTACGAGGCAAGCAGCGTGAGCATCACGCTCGATGAGACGGCACGGCCGTCGGACGTGGCTGACCTGATCGCCGGACTCGCCGAAGCCGCCGGCACCAAAGCCCCGCCCGCAGCCGGCAACGGCGCCCCCATGAGCGTGCCCGCCGACCTGCAGCGCAAGAGCGGCTTCCTCACGCATCCGGTCTTCAACACGCACCACTCGGAGACCGAGCTCATGCGCTACATGAAGCGCTTGGAGAACAAGGATTTCTCGCTCGTGCACGGCATGATCCCGCTCGGCTCCTGCACCATGAAGCTGAACGCGGCCGCCACGCTGTGGCCGATCACCCGGCCGGAATGGGCTTACATCCACCCCTTCGCGCCGGTGGAGCAGGTGCAGGGCTACCAGCGCGTGTTCGAGGAGCTGAGCGAACAGCTGGCCAAAGCCACCGGCTTCACCGCCGTCTCGCTGCAGCCGAACAGCGGCGCCCAGGGCGAATACGCAGGCTTGCTCGTGATCCGCGCGTACCACGAAGCCCGTGGCGACAGCAAGCGCAACATCGCGCTCATCCCCAGCAGCGCGCACGGCACCAACCCGGCCAGTGCCGTAATGGCCGGCATGCAGGTGGTGGTGGTGAAGGCCGATGCCGAAGGGCATGTGGATGTGGCCGACCTGAAGGCCAAGGCCGAGCAGCACAAGGACACGCTGAGCTGCCTGATGGTGACCTACCCCAGCACGCACGGCGTGTATGAGGAGGCGATCAAGGAGATCACCAGCGCCATCCACGCCAACGGCGGCCTGGTGTACATGGACGGCGCCAACATGAACGCACAGGTGGGACTCACCTCTCCGGGCGAGATCGGCGCCGACGTGTGCCACCTGAACCTGCACAAGACCTTCGCCATCCCGCACGGCGGAGGCGGTCCCGGCATGGGCCCCATCTGCGTGAACGACAAGCTGAAGCCCTTCCTTCCTGGGCACCCGCTGATCAGGACCGGTGGCGAGCAGGCCGTGCCCGCCGTGAGCGCCGCGCCCTGGGGCAGCGCGCTCATCCTGCTCATCAGCTATGGCTACATCAAGATGCTCGGCGGGCAGGGCCTCACCGATGCCACGCGTTACGCGATCCTCAACGCCAATTACCTGCGCGCGAAGCTGGAGAAGCACTACCCCATCCTGTATGTGGGCAGCGAGGGCATGGTGGCGCACGAGATGATCCTCGACTGCCGCGAATTCAAGCGCACGGCCGGTGTGGAGGTGGAGGATATCGCCAAGCGCCTGATGGATTACGGCTTCCATGCGCCCACGGTGAGCTTCCCGGTGGCCGGCACCCTCATGGTGGAGCCCACCGAGAGCGAATCGAAGGCGGAGCTCGATCGCTTCATCGAGGCCATGATCGGCATCCGGCAGGAGATCGCCGCCATTGAGCAGGGCAAGGCCGACAAGCAGGACAATGTGCTGAAGAACGCCCCACACACCGGTGAGGAGACTTGCGCCAATGAATGGAGCCACGCCTACACGCGCGAGCAGGCCGCCTTCCCGGCGAGCGTGAACCGCGAATGGAAGTTCTGGCCCGCGGTGAGCCGCGTGGA
>CAZJTB010000591.1:0-1712 GCA_964548485.1 uncultured Chryseobacterium sp.
TATGGCCTCTCCTTGATCGTGGGCGGTGGGGAGAGCAGCCTCTGGGAACTCACAGGCGCTTATGCGTCCATGGCGCGCGTGGTGCTGCGCTACACCGGCGATGAGCGCTCGGTGCAGGGAGCCGTTCATGACCCTTTCATCCTGCTCCGTGAGGGGCAGCATTCCGGCACGGATGCGCCTCCGCTGAACGCCGCAGCGCTCTACCACACGCTCATCGCCTTGCAGGGCGTGAACCGTCCCGACCACGAAGCGGGCTGGTCGCGCTTCAGCGGGCAGGAGCTCATCGCCTGGAAGACCGGCACCAGCTTCGGTCACCGCGATGCATGGGCCATCGGGGTCACCGACCGCTACGCCGTCGGCATCTGGACCGGCAATGCGAGCGGCGAAGGCAGGCCTGGCCTCACCGGAACGCTCGCCGCAGCCCCGCTCCTCTTCGACGCCTTCGCTGCATTGCCCGATGGGCAGGGCTTCGATACCCCCTTCGACGCCATGGAGCGCATGGCGGTGTGCCCGCAGAGCGGCCACCGCGCCGGTTCCGACTGCCCCGCGATTGAGGAGCGGCCGGTGCTCCGCGAAGGGCTGCGCACACCGCCCTGCCCCTATCACCAGCGCATCCTGGTGAATGCCGAGGGCAACCGCCGTGTGGGGCCGGGCGAGTCGGCTCGGGCCGTGAGCTGGTTCGCCTTGCCGCCCGCCATGGAGTTCTATTACGCGCCCGAGCATCACGCCTACCGGCCCATGCCGCCCTGGGAAGCGGGCGCCGGACCAATCGCCTCGGTGGAGTCGCGCATCCAGATGATCTATCCCGAGCAGGGCGCCACGCTCTTCGTTCCCGTGGAACTGAGCGGTCAGCAAGGCCGGGTGGTGCTCCGCGCCGCGCACCGCGACCGCGGCGCCACGCTACACTGGGACCTGGATGGCGAGTACCTGGGCAGCACGCGCGCGGACCATCAGCTCGCAGTGGCCATGCCGGCAGGCGAGCATCGGCTCACCCTCACCGATGCCGAAGGCGCGCACCACACCATCGGCTTCCGCACGGTATCCGGCGGCGACAAGCGCTAGGCCTGCCCGATTGACACTTGTTGGCGCCCGCTTGGCAACCGGTGGCACGACTGCTGCGTTACATTGGCCTTCCATCCCCTCAGCATACATGCGCACCCTCCGCCGCGCCGCGTTACTGGCCCTGCTGGCCGTTCCCGCGTGCGTCATCGGGCAGCCCACCGGCTCCCAGGACCCCACCACCACCGGCAAGCTCGAATCGCTCCTCTACCACATCGACCGCATGTATGTGGACGACGTGGACAAGAAGCAGCTGGTGGATGCCGCCATCGTGCGCATGCTCGAAGAGCTGGACCCGCACTCCATCTATATCCCCAAGGATGAGCTGGAGGAGGTGAACGAGCCGCTGAAGGGCAACTTCGAGGGCGTGGGCATCCAGTTCAACATCGTGCGCGACACCATCATGGTGGTCGATGCTATTCCGGGCGGGCCCAGCGAGCGGCTCGGCATCCGCAGCGGCGACAGGATACTCACCATCGAAGGCGAGAACGCCGCCGGCGCGGGATTCAAGAACAGCGATGTGATGAAGCGGTTGCGCGGGAAGAAGGGCACCAAGGTGGCGGTCACCATCGCCCGCCGCGGCGAGCCGGCCCCGCTGGACTTCGTGATCACCCGCGACAAGATCCCCATCTACAGCGTGGAGGCCTCCTACA
>CAZJTB010000592.1:0-1710 GCA_964548485.1 uncultured Chryseobacterium sp.
GGTGGCGAGGTTCTCATCGGCATGTCCTTTCCGCACGCGTGAGGCGTCTTCTTGGAAGGTGACATCCATGACCCAGTGCAGGGAGTTCTCGATGCCCCAATGCTGGCGTACCAAGGCACCCAAGCGTTCGGCCTTGTCCTTGACGCTGGTGAGGTAGAAGCGCACCTGCTCGGTGGACCTGCCATCGCGCACATGGTGCGTGATGGCGCGCACGCGCACCAGCGACCGCAACCCGGCCCATTGCTCGGCCTGGGGGATCAGCGTGGGGTCGTCGATCACCTCGCAGATGCGCGTCTCCACACGGCCATGGCCCTTCTCGTGGTGCTCATGCCTGCTGGCGGCTTTGTGATGCACGAAGGCCAGTTCCACTTCCTCGAGCAGTTCGGGCTGGTTGGCCTTCAGGCCCAGGAGATAGTCGGCCTTGCGCTCCTGTATGGCCGCCGCGATGTGCTTCTGGCAGCCGATCGCATCGATGCTCACCACGGCGCCCTTGACCTCCAGCAGGTCCAGCAGCGCTGGTATGGCGGTGATCTCGTTGCTCTTGCCTTCCACTTGCAGTTGACCGAGCACCACCTTGTTCTGGTAGCACCACGCGCTGATCATGTGTATGGCCTCCTTGCCATCGAGGCGGTCGTAGCTGCCGCGCAGGCGCTTGCCGTCGATGGCCACCAGTTCGCCCTCGGTGAGCTTGCACGCCCGCGCGGTCCAACGGGCGAAGCACGCGGCGAACGCCTTGGGGTCAAGGCGGCGCAGCAGATCGCCGATGGTGTCGTGAGAGGGCACCTTGTCGTCGGTGAAGTGGCCCTGGCGCTTGAACCAATCGAGCTTGGCCAAGCCGAAGTGGGCGATCTCCGAGGCGCCCTGGCAATCGCTCACCACCGCCGAGAGGATCAGCAGCAGCAGAGAGTTCAGCGGGTAGCGCTTGGTGCGGTCGATGCGCGGGTCTTCCAGCTCCTCGAACGGTTCCAGCAGGTCCATGGCGGCGGCGTTATGGCCGCAACCACGCGATCCCCAAGTTGGGGATCAAGTACCCCGCATAGAGATCGATCAACCGCCCACCGTGGGTTTAAGACCCGATAGCCCTGGGGCAGGTACGCCGTGATGGGCCGCGAGGCGCTACCCTAGTGGGATCAACCGCCGCACCTCCGCCGTGGTCAGCGTTTTGGTGAAGCCATTCGCGGCGAGTCCGTCGCGCAGCTTTTTGTCGCCGGTCCAGATAGGGCACTTGTGCATGAGTGCTAGGGCAACGTACGGAATGTCATTGGGATCCACCTTTGCCGCCAGTTCGGCGGCCTTTGTCCAGTGCTTACGCGCGATCACCTCTTCGGAGAGGAGCCTCACTTGTGCCAAAGCCCATCATTGCAACACCTCTATCTCGGCCAGTGACTTGCGCGCGCTCTTGGCCATCTTCGGTCTCAAGCGCACAAGCTCATCTCTGACATACGACGGGGCGATGAGCGTGAAGGCCGCAGGGGCTTCGTGGAATGTCTCGGCCACAATTCAATCCTTGCTCAACACCGCACTGAAGAGGATGTTGGCGTCCACCACCAACTTCACGGCAGGAAGCGCTTCTTGTTCTTGCGCCACCAATTGCTCTTGGCATCCTTGGCCAGAGCATCAATGCTCTTCCGGGTGGCTTTCGATCCCTTGAGGATGTCCAGGTGCCTGAGGTAGTCGAGCACGCGTTGCACTTTGTCGGTGTCCCATCCG
>CAZJTB010000593.1:0-1704 GCA_964548485.1 uncultured Chryseobacterium sp.
GAAGAGCAGCTTCTCCCCAAGCGGCACCAGCGGCGCCCCCTGCCCGCCCAGGGCGATGTCGGCGCCGCGGAAGTCGCACACGGTGGCGATGCCCGTGATGGCCGCGATGCGCGCGCCGGAGCCGATCTGCGCGCTGAAGCCCAGCCTGGGCCGATGGAAGATCGTATGCCCGTGCGAGGCCACCAGGTCGGCCTGCTCGCCGCGCAGGAAGCGCTTGCTGGCCTGGCCGATGAATGCGCCGAGGTCGGCATCAAGATGGGCGAGCTCCAGGGCGCTGCCGTGCATCGCATTCAGCAAGCGTTCGCGCAAGGCTTGCGGATAGGGCACCGTGCGCGCCTTGATGATCGCGTGGCTCCAGCGGCCGCGCCGCTCGGTGAGCGCGCACAGCGCCAGGTCGAGCCCGTCGAGGGAGCTGCCGCTCATGATACCGAGTGCGCGGTAGGTGGGCATGGGGCAAAGGAACCGATGACGGGCTGAATCGGGGAAGCGCGGGCGCGAAATGCGCCCGGCAAGAGAACAGTGGAAGGGGCGGGCCGTTTACCTTCGCGAACCCGAATCCGAACAGCGCATGCAAGCCACCGACACCCTCGCCGGCCTCAATTTCGAACTCAGTGAAGAGCAGCTCGCCGTGCGCGATGCGGCCCGCGATTTCGCCCAGAACGTGCTGAAGCCGGGGGTCATCGACCGCGACCGTGAGCAGCGCTTCCCCAAGGACGAGATCAAGCAATTGGGTGAGCTCGGCTTCCTGGGCATGATGGTGAGCCCCGAGTACGGCGGCGGCGGCATGGACACCATCAGCTACGTGCTGGCCATGGAGGAGATCAGCAAGGTGGACGCCAGCACCAGCGTGGTGATGAGCGTGAACAACTCGCTCGTGTGCTGGGGGCTGGAGCAATTCGGCAATGAGGAGCAGAAGCGCAAGTACCTGGTGCCGCTGGCCAAGGGCGAGGTGATCGGCGCCTTCTGCCTGAGCGAGCCCGAGGCCGGCAGCGATGCCACCAGCCAGCGCACCACCGCCATCGACATGGGCGACCACTATCTGCTCAACGGCACCAAGAACTGGATCACCAATGGCGGGAGCGCCAGCACCTATCTGGTGATGGCCCAGACCGATGCCGCCAAGGGCCACAAGGGCATCAACTGCCTCATCGTGGAGAAGGGCATGCCCGGCTTCGTTGTGGGCGCCAAGGAGGACAAGCTCGGCATCCGCGGCAGCGACACCCACACCCTCATGTTCCAGGACGTGAAGGTGCCCAAGGCCAACCGCATCGGCGAGGACGGTTTCGGCTTCACCTTCGCCATGAAGACCCTGAGCGGCGGGCGCATCGGCATCGCCTCGCAGGCGCTGGGCATCGCCAGCGGCGCCTACGAGCTGGCCCTGGCCTACAGCAAGGAGCGCAAGGCCTTCGGCAAGCCCATCAGCGAGCACCAGGCCATCGCTTTCAAGCTGGCCGACATGGCCACCGAGATCGAGGCCGCGCGGCTGCTATGCCTGAAGGCGGCCTGGCTCAAGGACCAGCACCTGAACTACGACCAGGCCAGTGCCATGGCCAAGGTGTTCGCCAGCGAGGTGGCCATGCGCACCACCGTGGAGGCCGTGCAGGTGCATGGCGGCTACGGATACGTGAAGGAGTACCACGTGGAGCGCCTGATGCGCGATGCCAAGATCACCCAGATCTACGAGGGCACCAGCGAGGTGCAGCG
>CAZJTB010000594.1:0-225 GCA_964548485.1 uncultured Chryseobacterium sp.
CCACCATCAGCAGCGGCAACCACATGAACGTGTTCGGCATCAGCCAGGTGCTCACCGCGCCCGATGGCGACTTCCGGGCGCTGCTCGCCGAGCTCGATGCCCTTACCCCCGCCGGCGCGCCGCCCCCTGTGGTGCAGCTGAACCACCCCGATGTGCAGGCCGACCTTTTCTATGCCGGCAGCGACCAGGCCAGGCAGCGCAAGATGTTCAACGACTATGGCATCG
>CAZJTB010000594.1:248-1692 GCA_964548485.1 uncultured Chryseobacterium sp.
TCCGCGACTGGGCCGCCGCCGTTGACCGCCATGTGCACCTGGTGGAGGTGCTCAGCGGCCCCGCCAAGAACGCCGGCCAGTACGCCAGCTTCCACTACGGCAGCACCGGCGAGCGCGATTACTATGTGTACCTCACGCAGGGGCTGCACGCCGGGCCCAGCGCCGGGCAGGACAACCACCACACCAACTGGGGCACCGCCACGCCCGCGCGCACCGGCGTGTACGCCCGCTCGCGCAGCACTGCCGACCTGTACCAGGCCATGCGCGAGCGCCGCACCTTCGTTACCGAGGATAAGAACCTGCGCGTGAAGCTGTGGGTGAACAACGGCTTCCTCGGCGACCGCATCACCGCCACCGCCATCGAGCCCCTGAGGGTGCGCTGCGAGGTGCATGATGCCGATGAGCCCAACGCCCGCTACACCATCACCCTCATCAGCGGCGCCGTTGACCCGCAGCACGCCCAATCAGTGCCCAACCGCCGGCCCAGCGATGGCGTGCTGGAGACCCTCACCGACGTGCCCGCCGGCTTGCACGCCTTCCAGCCCTTGCTGCTCGATGCCAACGAGGCCTTCTTCTATGTGCGCGTGCAGCAGCACGACGATGACCGCGCGCTAACCGCGCCCGTGTGGGTGAGCCTGGCCACCGCCGCGCCCACGCCCGATGCCGGCACCGCCGCGCGCTTCTGCTGGTCGGTGAAGAGCAGCAGCAAGGTGTACCACCAGCCCCATTGCAACTCCGTGGGCCTCATCAAGGCCGAGAACCTCCAGTGCGGCGAGGCGCCGCCCAGCGGCTGGAGCCTGCATGGCAACTGCCCGCCCGCGAGCGAAGAGGATGGGCATTGAGGAGGCGGGCGATGGTGCCAAACGATGGGCGCAATCCATAGCTCCTGCTCGCAGGCTCACGTGCATAACGCGCATCTGCACCAGCAGCTTGCTATTTTGAGCCCCATGGCCCCACTCACCCCCGAACAACAGGCCCGCGAGCGCATCGATGCCATGCTCGTGGCTTCCGGCTGGGCCGTGCAGAACAAGAAGGACCTCAACCCCTCGGCTGCGTTGGGGGTGGCCGTGCGCGAGTACGACACCGACATCGGCCCAGCCGACTACATCCTCTGCCCGTGGGCGTGGTGGAGGCCAAGAAGCCCGAGGAGGCCGAGAAGTTCACCATGCATGAGGAGCAGGCCACCGGCTATGCCACCGCCAAGCTCCGCTGGACCATCGGCCAGAGCACCTTGCCCTTCTGCTACCTCAGCACCGGCGAGATCACCAAGCATTGGGACCTGCGCGACCCCAAGCCCCGCGCCCGCGAGGTGTTCAGCTTCCACCGGCCGGAGACCCTGCGCGAATGGTTAAAGGAGGATAGCCTACGCAGCCGCCTCACGCAGTTCCCACCGCTGGACCCCGCCGGTCTGCGCGCGTGCCAGGTGAACGCCATCAACAACCTG
>CAZJTB010000595.1:0-1690 GCA_964548485.1 uncultured Chryseobacterium sp.
ATTACTGGCTTGCCGAGCATTTCCTCCAGGCACATGGCCTGCGCGGCCAGTTGGATATCGTCATGCGTGTGTTTGCGCTTGGGGCCGTGCTTGAACTCCACGGGGAACACGCTGCCGTCCGGGTGGAACTCCACGAGATCGGCCTTTCCGATGAGGCCGATGCGGTCGCTCCACAAGGGGAGCGACCGCTCTGCCTTCACGCCTTTGCGCAGCTCGTACCCCGGCTCGTCCACCAGCGCATGCACAGCATTGCCGCGCGCGGTATGCACGTTATCCGCGAATACCTGCTCCACATGGATCAAGGCGCACTGCCGGGGGCAGTACATCCAGTGCTGCAGGGCGGAAATGGGGATGGGGTCCTTGCTTTCGACAGGCATCCGAGCCTCGTGCATCGCACTATGCCATTTCCAGCGCCACGGATTCGTACAGGCGCTCCAGTTTCACGCCGTTGGGCATGTTGGCTTCGTTGATGGTCACCTCGTAGTCGCTCCAGTCGCGAGCGATGTCGATACCGTCCTTGCGCTTCACACGGATACGGCTGAACAGGTCATGCGCGGGTGCGTTGCCCAGTTCGTTCTCGTGCTTGAAGACATAGAGGCCGCGGGTGGCCATCTGACCGCGCGCCGCCGATCGATCGTGCTCGAACATGCTGGTGAGCGCCTGCCAGAGCAGCTTGAGGTCTTCTTCTGAGAAGCCCGTTTGCTTGGCGAGGAATGAGGACACGAAGCCATGTGCTGCATACACACCATATGGAACAGTGTGCTTGCGGCCCATGGTGCGGTTATCACCCTCCTGCTTTTCCGCCTCTTCCTTGGTCGCGACAGCCATGCGCGTAATGGAATGTTCCAGCGCGACAACGGGATCAATTGAGCGTGCAAATGTGAGCTGTACTGGCCCGCGAACTTGTCCGCAATTCACACCTGTGGACATCACTGCCCCGAACGTGCGTACGTCGAAGAAGTTCTCGCACATCCAGTTGCGGGCATTGTGCACGTCGTCGCCGCCACCTTTGCGTTTCTTCTTGTCGTCACCATCCAACTTGACGCCGATGGCTTCATAGGCTCGTTCATGTGTAAGGTTAAGGATGGCCTTTTCCTTCACATAGATCTCGTACGGCGGTTGTTCGCCTTTCACAAGGCCGACGTAGTTCCGCACCTTGCGCTTGAGTGATACATCTGTCACGAGGCCATGTCCTGATTCAGCATCGAGCCGGGGCAGGTTGCCTGCATCGGGGTCGCCATTAGGGTTGCCGTCCTTCACATCGAAGAGCAGGACGAAGTCGTAGCGGTTCTTGAGTTCCATGGGATCAGTTGTTTGAAGGTTCGGGGGTGGTGTCTTTCTTCTTGAAGAAGTCCTGGCGCTGATGGTAGTAACCGAGTGCGAAACGGGCCTGCGCGGGCAGCGGCAGGTGGCCGGGGAATTTGTCCAGGCCTTCCATGATCTCGCCGATGAGCTTCTCGCGGTTCACGGCCTGACCCGGATGGAGCTTGGCGACATGGTGGTTCTTCAAGCGCAACAGCGTAGAGAACACGGTGGCCGGTGTGCTGGATGCCGCGCCATAGTAGCGGTCGCGGATGGTTGCGTTGAGGCCGGGGCTGGCGTCCTCCTGCGTCTTTTCGAGCGCGGCGAAGAGTCGGCCCAAGCGGTAGGCGTTGTCGGGGTTGTTCGGGTCGAGCATGGCGGTGAATTC
>CAZJTB010000596.1:0-1687 GCA_964548485.1 uncultured Chryseobacterium sp.
CGTGATGGTGGCCCCCACGCTGGCCATCACCGGGGCCAGCATGAGGCCGATCAGCGGCACCTTCATCAGCAGGCTGAAGCACATGCCATTGGCCACCACGGCCCCCAGCCGGCTGTTCACCGCGCGCGTGCTCTCGCCGATGCGCATGCGCCGCCGCTCGAACACGTAATCGAACATGCTGAAGCCGTAGAAATACGCCGAGACCCCGAAGAGCAGGACGACGCTCACGGGCGTGATGACGGGAAGGAAGAGCGAGGCCAACCAGACGATTAGGGTGATCGAAAGCTCCAACAGCCCATTGCGCAGGGCGATGAGCGCGCCGCGAAGGGCATCCTTCATCAGCTGCCTGAAGCTGAAGGGGTAGCTGCGGCCGATGAGCTTCTCCTCCGCCACCTCGCTCGCATAGGCCATCAGCGGCGAGAGCAGCACCAGCACGATGTACTTGTTGGCCACGAAGAGCAGGTAGCCGATGGCCAGGCGCAGCACCCATTTCATCACCGCCTCACGCGCGCCGTTCATCCACGCCTTCACATCGGCCCACCACGAGGCGTCGCCGACGTCCATGGGAATCTCCAGGTAGCCCGCGGCCCAGCCGCTCACCACTGCGGTGATGGCCTCCAGGCCGTGGAAAAGGCCGTAGGCGAGCAGCACCCAGAGCGCGACGGGCGCGAGGAACATCCACCACAAGCCATGGCGCAGGCAGAAGCCGAAGGCGCGGAAGAAGCCGTCGATGCCGATACCGAACTGCCGCATGCGTTGGGGCAAAGATGCGCGGAGGGCACGGGCTACCTTTGCCGCTCATCACTTCGCATGGATCTGGACGCCCTCACCGCCATCTCGCCGATCGATGGCCGCTACCGCGAGCGCACGCGTGAACTGGCCCGCTGGTTCAGCGAGCAGGCGCTGATGCGCTACCGCCTGGTGGTGGAGCTGGAGTACTTCGCCTTCCTCTGCGAAGCACCCCTGCCCGAGCTGGCCGGCACCGACCTCCAGCTCCTGAAGCCGATCCGCGCGCGCATCGATGCGCTGAGCACCAGTGACGCGCAGCGGATCAAGGACATCGAGAAGGTGACCAACCACGATGTGAAGGCGGCGGAGTACTTCCTGAAAGGCCTTTTGGAGGAAGCCGGGCTTGCGCGTCAGAAGGAATTCGTGCATTTCGCCCTCACGAGCCAGGACGTGAACAATACGGCGCTGCCCCTGCTGATCAAGGATTTCATGCACGCCCACTACCTGCCCGCCATCATCGGGCTGCGCGACCAGCTGCACGGCCTCGCGCTGGAGTGGGCGCAGGTGCCCATGCTCGCGCGCACGCATGGCCAGCCAGCATCGCCCACGCGCCTGGGCAAGGAGCTGCAGGTGTTCGTGGAACGGATCGACCAGCAGGTGAAGCTGCTGCGCGAGGTGCCCTTCACCGGTAAGTTCGGCGGGGCCACCGGAAACTTCAACGCCCACCAGGCCGCCTATCCGGAGCTCGATTGGCTGAAGCTCGCCGACCGCTTCCTGGAGACGCGCCTCGGCCTGAAGCGCCAGCAGTTCACCACCCAGATCGACCACTACGACAACCTCGCCGCGCTCTTCGACGCGATGCGGCGGATCAACACCATCCTCATCGACCTGTGCCGCGACGCTTGGCACTACGTGAGCCTCGATTACTTCAGGCAGCGCACCAAGGCCGGGGAGATCG
>CAZJTB010000597.1:0-1668 GCA_964548485.1 uncultured Chryseobacterium sp.
TCGTGATGGACCATGCCGTAATCGGTGAGGGCAGCGTGATCGCCGCCGGCGCCGTGGTGCTGCAGAACTCGGTGGTGGAGCCGGGGAGCCTCATGGCTGGCGTGCCAGCGAAGCGCATCGGGCCCGTGAGCGACGACCTCTCGAAGAACGAAATCGAGCGCATCGCGCGCAACTATGGCATGTACGCGGGCTGGTTCAAGGAAGGCTGAGCAGGCCGTCCGACCAGCTGGCCTGCCGCGCCAGCAAGCCCTTCCAGCCCATGCGGGCCGCCAGCGCGGAGAAATCGCCGGCATCTCCGCTTGCCCAGGCGGTGATGCCGCCATCGCCCATCGCATCGAGGCCTCGCTCATGCAGCAGCCGTTCCACCTGCCGGGCCACAGCGGGCGCGGGGTCGATAACGCGCACGCCAGGGCCCACGATGCGCTCGATGAGCGGGCGCACGATGGGGTAATGCGTGCAGCCCAGCACGAGGGCATCGATGCCGCGCGCGAGCATGGGCTCGATCCAGCCGCGCAGCATCGCCTCCGTGCGCGGGGTATCGAACTCGCCCGCCTCGATCTGCTTCACCAGGCCAGGGCAGGGCTGGCGCAGCACCTCCACGCCATGCGCGAAGCGGTCAACCACCGAGGCATAGAGGGCGCTCTGGAAGGTGGCCACGGTGGCGATCACGCCCACCACGCCCGAATGGGTGTGCTCCGCGGCCGGCTTCACGGCGGGTTCCATGCCCACGAAGGGCACGTGAGGCCACTGCGCGCGCGCCTCGCCCAGCGCGGCCGCGCTCGCCGTGTTGCAGGCGATCACGATCAGCTTGCAGCCCTTGGCCAGCAACGCCTCCGTGATGGCGAAGCTGAAGGCGCGGACCTCTTCCAGCGCGCGCGGGCCGTAGGGCACATGGGCGGTATCGCCGAAATAGAGCAGGCGCTCCTGCGGGAGCGCCTGCCGTATCGCTTCAGCCACCGTGAGGCCGCCGATGCCGGAGTCGAAGATGCCCACCGCGCCTTCGCGCAGCTGCAAGCCAGGCGAGGTGGGGCGGGGGCCGTCCACGTTCCTACTGGATGCCGAGCTTGGCCTTCACCAGGGGCATGATGTCCTCGCCGCGATCGAAGTAGAGGACAGTGCCTGTGCTCACATCCAGCACGTAGGTGAAGCCCTTCTCCTCGGCCACGTCCTTGATGGCCTTGCTGGTCTTCTCGACCATGGGCTTCAGGAGCTCCTCCTCCATCTTGGCGATATCCTCCTGCGCCTTGTCGCGCGCGCTCTCGATGCGCTGCTCCAGGTCGTTGATCTCGCGCACGAGCATCTGCTTCTCGGTCTCGCTCAGCTCGCCCTTGTCGGCGCGCGACTGCGCATCGGCCACCTTGGATTGATACTCCGCGCCCATCGCCTTCAAACGCTCGTCGAGGGTCTTCGCGAAGGCCTGCATCTTCTCCTCGGCGCCCTTGCGCTCGGGCAGGGTGAGCAGCAGGCGCTGCCGGTCGATGTGACCGATCTTGAGGGCTTGCTGCGCGGCTGCGGTGGAGGCCATGCCCAGGACGAGCGCGGCGATGAGGATTGCTTGCTTCATGTGAGGATTGTTCATCGTGGTTGCTTCATGTCGTTGCCGCCCCCGCCCTGCTGCGGCGCCTGGCCCCCCCCATCCCTTCCGCCATCATTGCCACGCTGGGGCTG
>CAZJTB010000598.1:0-1668 GCA_964548485.1 uncultured Chryseobacterium sp.
GTGCCTTCTCGCGGCTCACCATGACCTCCACCGGGGCGGCGGGCTTCAATTCCACCTTCAGTTTGCCGTTGAAGTGCGGGTGCACCACGGCGATGCATTCGATGCAGGCGATGCACTGGCGGTTGAGGCGGAAGAAGCGCGTGGGATCAAGCTGCTGCTCGATGTCGTCCAGGGTGAGGTCCAGCAGGTGGCGACGACCCTCGCGGGTGTACAGCTCGGTGGTGCCCTCGTTGCTGATGAACCAGGCGGTGTCACGCACGGCGATGGGCGCCAGTTTCTGTCCGAGCTTCACGAGGAACCGCGCGCGGAAGGCCGGTCGACTGCCGCTTACGGCGGCGAGCAACCGTTCGATGTCAGGCGCGGCGGGTGTTCGTTGCACCAGGCCCTTGAACTTGGTCAAGCTGCGCGCCAGATCCTCCTCCTCGATCGGCTTCAGCAGGTAATCGATGCCGTTGGTGCGGAAGGCCTCGAGCATGTAAGCATCGTAGGCGGTGGTGAAGATGATGGGGCAGGGCGGAGGGGCCTGCCGGTAGATCTCGAAGCTGAGGCCATCGCTCAGCTGGATGTCGGAAAGGATGAGGTCGGGCGCGTCATTCTCGGCGAACCAGCGCAGGGCACCCTCGATGCTGTCGAGCACATCGATCACCTCCACCTCGGCATGGTGCTGGGTGAGCAGGCTGCTGAGGCGGCGGTAGGCCGGAGCCTCGTCCTCGATGATGAGCGCACGCACCTTCATCGGGCCACGGGCTCATAGGCGCCAAGCTCCAGCAGGGGCAGGGCCACCAGGAAGTGCTCGCGCGTCTCGATCACGTCCACCTGGCGGTCACTGAGTATCGCATAGCGCTGCTTCACATTGCTGAGGCCGGTGCCGGTGCCTTCCGTTGTGCCTTGTCGACGGTTGAGGTTGTTGCGCACCACCAGGGTGCGGCCCTGCTCCACATGGATGTCCACCTGCAGCGGATGCGCATGCGAGGCCACGTTGTGCTTCAGCGCGTTCTCCAGCAGCAGCTGCAGGGTGAGCGGTGCCACCAGCAACGACCGAAGTGGCGGAGCGACGTCCACGTGGATGCGCAGGGCGTCCTCGAAGCGGACCTTCATCAGGTGGATGTAGGCCTCGGTGAAGTCGAGCTCGGTGCCGAGGTCCACCACCTCCTTGTCCTTGTGCTGAAGGATGTAACGGTACACATGGCTCAGCGCCTTGGTGAACTTCACGGCCTGCGCGGGGTCCTCGGGGATCAGTGCCACGAGCGTGTTCAGGCTGTTGAAGAGGAAGTGAGGCGATACCTGGTTGCGCAGGGTGTCCAGCTCGGCACGCAGCTGGCGGCTCTTGAGCGCTTCAGCCTCGATGGCCTGTCGCTTCCACATGGCGAAGAAGTAGCCCGCCTCGTACAAAGTGCCCACGATGGCCGTGGTCCCGAAGCACTTGATCAAGTTGAGCTTCCAGGCATCCGTCCGGTAAGCGTTCTCCTGGATGCCAAGCGCTGCCAGCACCGAGCACGTCAGGTAATCGACCGCCACGATGTACGCGCTCATCACGGCGATGGTGATCGCGATGCGCTGCGCCGTGTGTTCGAAGCCGGGATAGCGATGGCGGAAGAAGGAGATGATGGTGAAGCAGCCCTGCCAGATGACGCCCGTGATGAGCACCATGATGGCATACGTCCGCCC
>CAZJTB010000599.1:0-1667 GCA_964548485.1 uncultured Chryseobacterium sp.
CCCGCAGCCGCGAACTGCCCGCCCTCAAGCAGGACGGCAAGAAGATCATCGGGTACCGCGAGGCCATGGTCCTGACCGAACAGCCCCAGCGCATGGTGGTGGTGGGCAGTGGCGCCATCGGCAGCGAGTTCGCCTACTTCTACAGCGCCATTGGCACCAAGGTCACCCTCATCGAGTTCATGCCGAACATCGTCCCCGTGGAGGATGAAGAGGTGAGCAAAGCCCTGGAGAAGAGTTTCAAGAAGCAGGGCATCGATGTGATGACCGGCAGTGAAGTGACCGCCGTGGACACCAAGGGCAAGGGCTGCAAGGTGACCGTGAAGACCCCGAAAGGTGAACAGAGCATCGAATGCGATATCGTGCTGAGCGCGGTCGGCATCGTGGCCAACCTTGAAGGCATCGGGCTGGAAGAGGTGGGCATCGTCACCGACAAGGGCAGGATCAAGGTGGATGACTTCTATGCCACCAACATCCCGGGGTACTACGCCATCGGCGACTGCACCCCCGGTCAAGCCCTGGCGCACGTGGCCAGCGCAGAAGGCATCATCTGCGTGGAGAAGATCGCCGGGCACCATCCGGAGAAACTGGATTACAACAACATCCCCGGCTGCACCTACTGCACACCCGAGGTGGCCAGCGTAGGCTTGACCGAGAAACAGGCCCGGGAGAAGGGTTTGGAGATCAAAGTCGGGAAATTCCCGTTCAGCGCCAGTGGAAAGGCCAGCGCAGGCGGGAACAAGGACGGCTTCGTAAAGCTGATCTTCGATGCCAAGTACGGCGAGCTGCTCGGCGCCCACATGATCGGCATGAACGTGACCGAGATGATCGCCGAGTGCGTGAGCATTCGCAAGCTGGAGACCACGGGGCATGAGATCATCAAGACCGTACACCCGCACCCGACCATGAGCGAGGCCATCATGGAGGCGGCGGCTGCGGCCTATGGCGAGGTGATCCATCTTTGATCTTCCTGGGATCTTCGAACAGTGAAGGCCCTCCCCTTCGCTGAAACATCCGCGGATACGTGTGCGGCATCGCCGGATCTTACCACCTCGGCCGGAGCCCGGTCCCGATCGATGATCGGATCCAGGCCGCGTTGAAGTGCATGGCGCATCGTGGGCCGGATGATGAGGGAGTGTATGCGAGCGGCCGTGCCACCTTGGGCCAGCGCCGCCTGAGCATCATTGATACGAGCCCGGCCGGTCACCAACCCTTCACCGATGAGGGTGGCCGCTACACCATCGTATTCAACGGCGAGGTCTTCAATTTCCAGGATCTGCGTGCACGGCTGGAGGCTGAAGGCCACCATTTCCGCAGTCGCACCGACACTGAAGTGGTCCTGCGCCTGTTCGCCACCAAGGGCGAGGCGTTCCTGGATGACCTGAACGGCTTCTTCGCACTGGCCATCCACGATGCACACGAGGACACCTTGTTCCTTGCCCGCGACCGGTTCGGGGTGAAGCCGCTGCTCTGGAGCGAGGTGGAAGGCCGGTTCCGCTTCGCCAGCGAGCTTCGCGCCCTGATGGCCTTGGGATGCCCGCGTGTACCCGACCCGGCCTCTCTTCGACAATACTTCACCTATCACTACATACCCGCGCCCCATACGATCCTGCAACACGCCCGGAAGCTGCTTCCCGGATATGCCATGCGGGTGACGGCCCAGGGGGTCT
>CAZJTB010000600.1:0-1651 GCA_964548485.1 uncultured Chryseobacterium sp.
TCAGGAAGCGGCACTCCTCGATGCCGTAGTTGAGCAGCACGGGGCCCTTGGGCGGATCGACGTCCCTTCGCTCTGCTCGGGATGGGCCGGCCGCCCGCGAGAGGATGATGCAACCGTGCGCCATGCGGCTCAGGGTCAGGCGGCCGCAGGCTTCTTGCCGCGCACTGCTTTTGCACGAGCAGGGCGAGCGCGTTTGGCGACAGTTGGTGCCCGTTTCGAAGGGCGCTTGGCAGCGGCCTTGGCCTTTTGAGCTTGGATGTAGGCCGAAATGGCCCGTGCATCCTCCTCCGTATAGGGGCGGTCGCCTCCGATATGGCCGATGTCGTCGAGGTCGTACTTCTTGGTCCTCATGCCGGGAAGTATTTGTCCACAAGATACTGCGCCGCAGCCGTCTCAATGACCATGCGCCCGCCGCCCACATGGATGGCGTTGAGCGTCTCTTCGTAATGCGTGATGAGCCGTGTTTTGGAGATGAAGGCCAGGTTCCCGCTGAACCCGAGTTCGAAGGATCGCTTGCAACCGAATGCGACCAGGTTGCCCAGCACGCCGGCGTACACTTTGTTCCGGCCGAGGTTGAAGGGTGCGCTTTCCACCAGGTGCATCACCACGTGATCGGTCAAGACTTCCAGGCTTACCAACCCTTGGATGACAGCTGGATTCTCGATGATCGTCAGCTTGTACACGAAGCGTCCGGGCAGCCGTGATTCCTGCTTCCAGTTGAACAGCCAGCCCTTGCTCCGCGCGACGGTCTTCAGGTCACGTTCGGTGAACGGCAGCACCACCGTGGCGAAGCTATCGCCCGTCACCACGTTCTCGATGGAACGCGTGAGCTTGTCGATCTCGAAAGAGAGGCCGGTGGTGCGCGGTTTGGCCATCAGTTCTGGTCCAGCTTCTTGACCATGGTAAGGATGGTCGCCAAGGCAACAGTTTCCCCGGTCTCATCAACCACATCAACGAGCCACTTCACAATGCCTCTGGCCACATCCGCGCCCTTGGGAGAATCCTCGGTCTTGGGGCGCTTCTCTTGATCGAGCTTCTCCCGACACGTGAACTTCACCTGGATGGTGCTGCCCAGGTACACGGGCTTCAGGAAGCGGCACTCCTCGATGCCGTAGTTGAGCAGCACGGGTCCCTTGGGCGGGTCCACGTCCCTTCGCTTCGCTCGGGATGGGCCGGCCGCCCGCGAGAGCACGGTGGCTGGATGCGGGAAGCTATCCGCGAAGCGGGGAGCGTTCGTATTCATCGTACAGTAATGCCGTTCCGGTCCAGTTCAACCAGCCCGCCTTCCTTCAACGCCTCGCACATCAGATCGAGGTAGTTCATGACGAGGAGGATCAGTTCGGCATTCCGGATGTTTCCCGTGGCTACGTACAGTAGACGCTTCGGTTCACCCTTCACCTCGTATGCGGCAATGAAATCGGCATCCTTGGTCACCACCACAGCGCCTTCGCGGTCGGCATGCGCGATGATCGCCCCATCGGGCGTGACGTGCCCTTGCGGCAGCTCTGAAGCATGCATGGCATGTTGGCCGCGCTGTTTGAGCGCTGTGGCCAGTTGATACGGCAGCTGGGTATCGACCAGCCAATTCACTGCGCTGCGCGATGGATGGATTTCACCTCGGTGACCTTGGCCGCGAAGGCCAGGCAGGCGA
>CAZJTB010000601.1:0-1642 GCA_964548485.1 uncultured Chryseobacterium sp.
AGGGATCGGGGCTGACGATGATGGCCTTGCCCGGAGGCGGCTCCACGGCCTTGTCGATGAGGATGGTGGTGGCCGCGCTGTTCAGCGCCTTGTCGTACCACTTGGGGTGGTCCACGTACACCAGGTCGCCCTCGCCCACGCGATTGATCTCGTTCAAGCCGGTGACCAGGCGGGCCGTGTTGCCTTGGGCGGTGGCGCCGATGAGCGCGGCCAGCTCAGCGGCGGTGAATGGGGTGTCGAGTCGCACGCGTAACGGTAGCGGCCAAAGGTAACCGGCGCCCTTATGAAGCGGAGCGGCCCTGCTAAGGGGCAAGGCCGCTCCGTGATCGGTGCATGCCACTTACTTCTTCACCCGGTCCAGGTACTCGCCGCTCTCGGTATCCACGCGGATCACGGTGCCGGCTTCCACGAAGATGGGAACCATGATTTCAGCACCGGTCTCCAGCTTGGCCTGCTTCATCACCTTGTTGCTCGTATCGCCCTTCACGGCGTGCTCGGCCTCGGTCACCAGCAGCTCCACCACCTTCGGCGGACGGGCGAAGATGGGCGTGTCGCTCTCGAAGCCGATCTGCACGATCATCTCCTCCTTCATGTACTGCATGGCATCGCCGAAGAGGGCCACGGGGATGTACTTCTGGTCGTAGGTCTGCTGGTCCATGCACACCAGGTTGTCGCCCTCGCGGTAGAGGTACTGGAGCTCATGCACCTCCACGCGCAGCACCTCCATGGTCTCGCCGCTGCGCCAGCGATGCTCGTTGAGCTTGCCGTTGCGCAGGTTGCGCATCTTGCCCTGGTAGAAGGCCCGCAGGTTGCCGGGCGTGCGGTGCTGCCACTCCATGATCTGGCAGATGTCGCCATTGAAGCGGATGTACGAGCCGATATTCACGTCTGCTGTGGAGGCCATGGGGTGGTTATTCCGGTTTGCGGGCGGCGAAAATAGACCTTCGGCTGGCTCGGCCAAGCCCGCTCGGGTTGCACGGATGCCGGATCCGCCTACATTTGCCGCCCCGCTCGCCCAAGGAGCGGCCTCAACGCAAGCGCCATGAAGAAGGACATCCACCCCACCAGCTACCGCCTCGTGGTCTTCAAGGACATGAGCAACGACTACATGTTCCTGGGCAAGAGCTGCGCCGCCACCAAGGACACCGTGAAGTGGGAGGACGGCAACGAGTACCCCCTCATCAAGCTCGATATCAGCCACACCAGCCACCCGTTCTACACCGGCAAGATGATGCTGGTGGATACCGCCGGCCGTGTGGACAAGTTCAAGAAGCGCTACGCGCGCCACGGCAAGTAGGCCGGGCTGTGAATCCAATGCGAAGCCCCCTTGGCAGGCCAAGGGGGCTTCGTCGTTCCATTCGGTGCCCGAGGGGCGCCAAGCCGGTCACACCTTGTGCTTGTCCTCCTTCGAGACTCCCTCCCGGATCATCTCCAGGGCCTGCGCAATGCGACGCTTGCGGGTCTCATCCTGCTTGGCGTCGGTGACCCACTCCACGTATTCCTTCTTGTGGCTGTAGCTGAAGCCCTCCCAATGGGCCCAAGCCTCTTCGTCCTTCTTGAGCACTGATTCCAGGTCCGCCGGTACCACCAGGGTTTTGCGAGCTGGCTTGGCATCGCCCAGCTTAGCGCCGCTCTGGTTCAG
>CAZJTB010000602.1:0-1631 GCA_964548485.1 uncultured Chryseobacterium sp.
CCCCGAGACCTTCTGCACCGACCACTGGCGCTGCCGCTTCGTGGGGCCCGATGTGGCGATCGATGACAGCAAGGCCACTTACCTGCCCATCGGCCAGCGGCAGGTGGTGCAGCTGCTGCACCTGCTCACCGAGGCGGGCATCGACGTGATCAAGACGGAGAACCTCTATCTATTCGACCACGTGCGCGGCTTCTCGCTGGGGCAGGGGGAATAGCAGACCGGATGGCCATACGGCAGGGTGAACCCATGATGGGGATTGAGCGCTTCGCCGGACGCACCCTTGGGGTGGCCACGCTGCACCACAAGGACCGCGTGATCGGGCCGGCGATGATGCGTGCCCTGCCGCTGGCCGGGTCCCATGCGATCCCCGGGATTGACACCGACCGTTTCGGTGCATTCAGCGGCGAGGTGGAGCGCGCGCTGGATCCGTTGGAGACTTGCATCGCCAAGGCACGGCATGGCGCCGATGTGAGCGGCCTGGACCTGGTGATCGCGAGCGAGGGCTCATTCGGCCCTTACCCGCCGGCGCCGTTCATCTCCTGCGACGAGGAGTTCCTGGTGCTGTTCGATGCGCGCGATGGCGCGTTGTTCACGCACAAGCATGTCTCATTGGAGACCGTGCATGGCGGGGAAACGGTCACCAGCATCAAGGAGTTGCTCGCGTTCGCCGATCGGATGCGATTCCCGGAGCATCACCTGGTGCTGCGCCCGCGTGAGCGCTGGCGCGCGGGAGATGCCTTGCACAAGGGCATTGGCGACCGGACTCAGCTTATCGCAATCGGAGAGCTGATGCTGAAGGCCGGTAACTCGCTCTGGGTGGAGACCGACCTGCGCGCCATGGCGAATCCCACCCGCATGAAGGTGATCGGGGAGACAGCGGAGCGCTTCGCCAGCGAGCTGGCGAGGCTGTGCCCTGTTTGCGGTGAATGCTGGTTCCGGATCACCGGCACGCGGAGCGGGCTTCCTTGCGCCCTTTGCGGGTGGCCTACAGAGAGCATCCGCAGCTTCGAGCGCGGCTGCTGGAGCTGCGGCCATGTGCAGTTCGAGCCGCGTCCGGATGGCAAGGCCGAGGAGGATCCGCAGCGCTGCGGGAACTGCAATCCCTAAGATCAGCCGAGGTTGTCGAAGCGGTAGATGTCGTCCACCGCTGAGCCCGCGGGCACATCGCAGATCGGCTTCACGATGCCATCGTGCAGGCTGTACACCCAGCCGTGGAGGTGCGGTCCGCCGCGCTCCTTCCACGCCTGCTGGATGATGCTGGTCTTCATCAGGTCGAACACCTGCTCCTGCACATTCAATTCCACCATGCGGTCCAGGCGCGCCTGCTCGGTGGGCTGGGCATCCACCTCGGCCTTGTGCAGGCGGTACACGTCCTTGATGTTGCGGAGCCATTTGTTGATGAGGCCGAGCGATTGGTGCGTCATGGCCGCCTGCACGCCGCCGCATCCGTAGTGCCCGCATACGATGACGTGCTTCACCTTCAGCACCTGCACGGCGAACTGCAGGACCGACAACATGTTGAAGTCCGTGTGCACGACCATGTTCGCGATGTTGCGATGCACGAACAGTTCGCCGGGATGCGTGCCCGTGACTTCCTCGGCGGGGACGCGGCTGTCCGAGCAGCCGATCCA
>CAZJTB010000603.1:0-1630 GCA_964548485.1 uncultured Chryseobacterium sp.
AGTGGTGGAGCCGGTGCTCTCTCCGGTGATGAGCACCGCCGAGGACCTCAACGGCGACCTCAACGGCATGAGCGTGACGGCCAATGCGGAGGAGGCCGTGCTCACCGAGGACGAGATCGAGGCGAAGCTGCAGGAGTTCGGCCCCTACGACCCCACCTTGGACCTGAGCAGCTACGAGCCTCCACCGCTGGACCTGCTGGTGGACCATGGCAGCGGCGAGATCACCGTGACCAAGGAGGAGCTGGAGGCGAACAAGGACCGCATCGTATCCACGCTCGGGCACTACAACATCGCCATCGACAAGATCAAGGCGACCATCGGCCCCACGGTGACGCTGTACGAGATCATCCCCCAGGCGGGCGTGCGCATCAGCAAGATCAAGAACCTCGAGGACGACATCGCCCTCAGCCTGGCCGCGCTCGGCATCCGCATCATCGCGCCCATCCCGGGCAAGGGCACCATCGGCATCGAGGTGCCCAACAGCAAGCCGCAGGTGGTGGGCATGCGCGCCGTGGTGGCCAGCGAGAAGTTCCAGAACAGCACCGCCGACCTGCCCATCGTGCTGGGCAAGACCATCAGCAACGAGACCTTCGTGACCGACCTGGCCAAGATGCCGCACCTGCTGATGGCCGGCGCCACGGGCCAGGGCAAATCGGTGGGCCTGAACGCGATCCTCGTCAGCCTGCTCTACAAGAAGCACCCCGCGCAGATCAAGTTCGTGCTGGTTGACCCGAAGAAGGTGGAGCTCACCCTCTTCAACAAGATCGAGCGCCACTTCCTCGCGAAGCTGCCCGGCGATGGCGAGGCCATCATCACCGACACGAAGAAGGTGGTGGCCACGCTCAACAGCCTGTGCATCGAGATGGACGAGCGCTACGAGCTGCTGAAGGATGCGCAGGTGCGCAACATCAAGGAATACAACGCCAAGTTCATCAGCCGACGCCTCAATCCGGAGAACGGCCACCGCTACCTGCCCTACATCGTGCTGGTGGTGGATGAGTTCGCCGACCTGATCATGACCGCGGGCCGTGAGGTGGAGACGCCCATCGCCCGCCTGGCGCAGCTCGCGCGCGCCATCGGCATCCACCTCATCATCGCCACGCAGCGCCCCAGCGTCAACATCATCACCGGCACCATCAAGGCCAACTTCCCGGCGCGCATCGCCTTCCGCGTCACCAGCAAGATCGACAGCCGCACCATCCTCGATGCCGGCGGCGCCGATCAGCTCATCGGCCGCGGCGACATGCTGCTGAGCACCGGCAACGACCTCATCCGCATCCAGTGCGCCTTCGTGGACACGCCCGAGGTGGACGAGATCACGGCCTTCATCGGCAATCAGCGCGGCTACCCGGATGCGCTGCTCCTGCCCGAGCCGCCCATGGAGGAGGGCGAAGGCGGAGCCGACCTGGACGATGGCGAGCGCGACAGCATGTTCGAGGAGGCCGCGCGCCTGGTGGTGCAGACGCAGCAAGGCAGCACCTCGCTCATCCAGCGCAAGCTGAAGCTGGGTTATAACCGCGCTGGCCGCATCGTGGACCAATTGGAGGCCGCCGGCATCCTCGGGGCCTTCGAGGGCAGCAAGGCGCGCAGGGTGCTGATCAACAACGAAGCTGCATTGGCCGCGCACTTG
>CAZJTB010000604.1:0-1629 GCA_964548485.1 uncultured Chryseobacterium sp.
CAGTTCCTCGGCGACTACTTCACCTTCGACAGCAAGATCACGCGCAGCCTGAAGCCGCTGCTCCTGAAGCCCGGCGAGCTCACCGTGGAGTACATGCGCGGGCGTCGCCAGCGCTACATCCCGCCCCTGCGCCTCTTCATCTTCCTCAGCGTGCTCTTCTTCCTGGTGGTGGGCTGGGGCGGATCCCGCGCGATCGAGGGCGAGGATGAACTGCTGCGCGAACAGCTCTTCTGGGACAACTTCTTCGCCTCGGTGCTGCCCAAGCTCTTTTTCCTGTTCTTGCCGCTCTTCGCGCTGCTGGTGCATGCCCTGCACCGCGAGAAAGGCGGCACCTTCGTGAAGCCCTTCATCTTCTCGGCGCACTTCCACTCGTTCGTCTTCCTGGTGTTCGGCGCTTACGGATTGCTCTCGCGGCTGCTGGCGCGCTGGCAGCTGGTGGCGGTGAACCAGGTGCTTATCGGCGTGCTGCTCATCTGGGCGCTCGCATACGTGTACCTCGCCTTGCGCAGGGCCTTCCGCCGGAGCACCGGCCGCCAGGTGCTCGCCTACCTGGCCCTGCTCCTCCTCTACCTCACCGGCCTTGTGATCGGCTCGCTGGGCGCAGCGTGGATGCTGGCGTGAGCAAGGGCCTCCTGAGCCGTTCGGTACTTTCGCGCCCGCCTGCCGCAAGGCAAGGCGGCCGATGAGCAAGCACCGCATCGTACTGGAGCCCGGCAGCGCCGATCGCCGCTATTGGCGCGACCTGTGGACCTACCGCGGGCTCTTCGGCTTCCTGGCCTGGCGCGACATCCTGGTGCGGTACAAGCAGACGGCCATCGGCATCGCGTGGAGCGTGCTGCGGCCGCTGCTCACCCTGGGCACCATGGCCTTCCTCGGCTGGCTCTTCGAGAGCCAGGTGCCCGGCGACGTGCCGCGCCTGCTGCTGGTGGCCGCCGCCACGTTGCCGTGGACCTTCTTCAGCACCGCCTTCAGCGAGGCCAGCAGCAGCCTTATCAGCAACAGCAACCTGCTCACCAAGGTCTATTTCCCGCGCATGATCGTGCCGGCCAGCACCGTCATCGTGTGCCTCATCGACTTCCTGATCGCCCTGGCGCTCGTGCTGGTGCTCATGCTCATCTACCGCTTCGTGCCCGACGCGCGCCTGTTGCTGCTGCCCGCATTCCTGCTGCTGGCCCTGGTGGCGGCGCTCGGCGCGGGCCTGCTCATCGCCGCGCTGAACGTGAAATACCGCGACTTCCGCTACATCGTGCCCTTCATCGTGCAGGCCGGCCTCTACATAAGCCCGGTGGCCTTCACCAGCGAGGACATCCGCTCCAGCACGCGCATCCCCGATGCGGTGAAGGTGCTCTACGACCTCAATCCGCTGGTGGGCGTGATCGACGGCTTCCGCTGGTGCCTGCTCGGCGGGCGCACGGGGCTGCACGCGCAGGGCCTGCTGCTCTCCATCGCCATGAGCATGCTCCTGCTGCTCATCGGCATCCGTTACTTCCGCCGCACCGAGCGCGGCTTCGCCGATGTGATCTGATCATGAGCGCGCCGATCATCACCGTAGAGCACCTGGGCAAGCGCTTCACGCTGCGCCACCAGCAGGCCGAGCGCTACACCGCGCTGCGCGATGTGATGGCGGAG
>CAZJTB010000605.1:0-1629 GCA_964548485.1 uncultured Chryseobacterium sp.
CTCGGATACTTTCGCCGCCGTCACGCACGCTGATGGTCACGCATGCTCAACCTGATCGGGGAATTCGATTGCAGGCTGGACGCCAAGGGGAGGCTGGTGCTCCCCGCCGTGCTGCGCAAGCAGCTGGGCAAGGAGGCGGACGCCGGCTTCGTGATGAACCGCGATGTGCATGCCCCCTGCCTGGTGCTCTACCCCAACAGCGTTTGGGAGAAGACCAGCCAGAAGCTGCGCCGCTTGAACCGCTTCGTGAAGGCGAACGCGGAATTCGTGCGGCGCTTCAATGCAGGGGCCACGCCTGTGGCGCCCGACCCCACCGGTCGCATGCTGCTGCCGTACGCCTTGGTGAAGAGCGCTCAGCTGGGCGCGGACATCAAGCTGCTCGGCTCGGACGACCGGATCGAGGTCTGGGACGCCAAGCGGTACGACCAGTGGCGCAGCGAGACGGTGGACATGAGCTCGCTCTCCGACCAGGTAATGGGCGCATTGGGGAATGAGGACGGGCAGTGACTACCACGACCCCGTTCTTTCACAAGCCTGCATTGAAGGATTGAACATCCGCCCCGGCGGCATCTACGTGGATGCCACCTTCGGGGGCGGAGGCCACAGCAGGGCCATCCTTGAGCGGCTCGGCCCTGCGGGGCGGCTCATCGCCTTCGACCGCGACGCCGACGCCTGGGCCAATGCTCCTGCCGACGCGCGCTTCACCCTGGTGAAGTCCGACTTCAGGTGGTTGCGCAACCACCTGCGCTTCCTCAAGGCGCTGCCCATCGACGGGCTGCTGGCCGACCTGGGCGTGAGCAGCCACCAGTTCGACCGCGGCGAGCGCGGCTTCAGCATCCGGTTCGATGGCCCGCTGGACATGCGCATGGACCGGCGCGCGAAGCGCAGCGCCGCCGACCTGGTGAACAGCTGGGACGAGGAGCGGCTGGCCGGGGCGCTGAAGGCCTACGGTGAGGTGGATGGCGCGCGGCGCGTGGCGAAGGCCATCGTGAGCGCGCGCGCCGCGCGCCGCATCGCCACCACGCAGCAGCTCATCGAGGCCATCGCGCCGGTGACGCCCCGCAAGGACGAGAGCGGCTTCCGCGCGCAGGTCTTCCAGGCCCTGCGCATCGCCGTGAACGACGAGCTCGGCTCGCTGGAGGCGCTGCTGACGCAGAGCGCAGAGGCCATCAGGCAGGGCGGACGGCTGGTGGTGATCAGCTACCACAGCCTCGAGGACCGGCTGGTGAAGAACTGGATGCGCGCCGGCGACCTCGGCGGCGAGGAGCACAAGGACCTCTTCGGCAACCGGCTGCGGCCATTCAACCCTTCAGGCAAGGCCATCGCACCCAGCGAGGAGGAGATCAACAGGAACCCGCGGGCCCGCAGCGCCCGACTACGCATAGCCGAACGAGCATGAACCGCTTGCGCGAACCCAAGGAGGAGAAGGCCCCCAAGGCCAGGAGGCCCGGCGCGGCGCCGCGGCTGCCGCGCGCGCTGATCAGCGTGCTCAACGGCAGCTTCCTCACGCGCGAGAACGTGCTGCGCAACATGCCCTTCATCCTCTTCTGCACGGGGCTCATGCTGGCCGCCATCGCCTACGGCTACCACACCGAGCGCGTGGCCGCGCGCATCGACAAGGGCGCCGCG
>CAZJTB010000606.1:0-1624 GCA_964548485.1 uncultured Chryseobacterium sp.
GCCCTCAGCGCCACCATCAACCCGCCGGTGGCCAGCCTGTGCAGTGGCAACCCCATCAACTTGACCATTGTTCCGTCGGGCGTGCCCCCGTACAGCTACGCATGGACAAATCCGAACAACACCCCGGTGGGTGGTCCTACCACCACCACGGTGAGCGCGACCATCGGCGGCACCTGGACCTGCGTGGTGACTGACGCTTGCGGCAGCTTTACCGCCACGCGGAACGTGGTGGCCAACCCCACGCCCGTGGCCAGCATCAGCGCCACCTCGCCCATCTGCGTGGGCGGCAGCGTAACGCTTACGGCGGGCTCCACGGTGACGGGCAGCACCTTTCTCTGGAGCGGCGCGGCCCCCGTGGGCGGCAGCACGAACAACCAGGTGACCATCAACGGCTTGAGCGCCGCCAACAACGGCACATACACCGTGGTGGCTACGGCGAACGGCTGCTCCAGCGCGCCTGCACCCTACGGCCTGGTGGTGAATCCCAACCCGGTGATGGGTCCTGTGACCGCGACGCCACCTTCGGTTTGCGATGGCGGCAGCGCACAGCTCAGCGCCAGCGCGACGATCACGGGCTACTCCGTGCAATCAATCCCGTACCAGGAGGTGACACCGTTGGTGACACCCACGAACCTGGTGGTGAACAGCACGCCAACGCCGGCAGTGTCAATAGGCAGCCTGGATGATGGTGTCTGGAATGGCATTCCCATCGGCTTCCCCTTCACCTTCTTCGGGAACAACTATTCCACGGTGAACATCAGCACCAACGGGAACCTGCAGTTCACGAGCTCATCAACGGCTTTCCAGGGCACCACGGTTGGCGCTGCTGTAGGAAGCTCGGGCAACATCGACAACTTCATCGGCACGCCGTACCTGGACCAGAACTACAATGCTGGCAATGGCAACAACCTGCTGCGCTACTTCACGCAGGGCACAGCACCGAACCGCTTGTTCGTGGTTGAGTGGAGGGCTGCACTTTTCAACGCAGGTGGGGAGCGCGATACATCACACGTGATCCTGCGTGAGAACGGCCAGATTGAAGTGCACTACAAGAGCCTCAACGCGGTCGGAAGCCTGACGACGAATCCCTTCGTTGGCGTTGAGAATGCCACTGGCACCGAAGGCACTGCAGCGCCAGGCAGGAACGGAGGACCTTGGGTGCTTCCGACACCGACCGAAGGCTGGCGATTCATCCCGAACAGCGCCGTCATCACGTGGAGTAACGGCCTTGCCGCTGGCAGCCCCACCACGGCCACGAACATCACGCCGCCCGCCACCTACATCGCCACGGCCACCAACCCGGCCAGCGGCTGCAGCAGCACGGGCAGCGTGACGGTTACCCTGAACACCACCGACACCGATAACGACGGCGTGATTGACTGCCTGGACAACTGCCCAAGCGTGCCCGGCCAGATCGGCACGGCCTGCACCGTGGGCGCCCAAGTGGGCGTGCTGGATGAGAACTGCGTGTGCCAGCTCTGCACCACCGACCTGGCGCTGGACTTCACCATGGATAACGCCAGCAGCATGAATTGGGAGATCCGGGTTGACGGCTCGAACTTCCTGATTCAGAGCGGCAGCACCATCCTGGGTGCCACCAGCCAGACCGGCGTGCCCACCTGCC
>CAZJTB010000607.1:0-1615 GCA_964548485.1 uncultured Chryseobacterium sp.
CTTGAATGAGCTTCAGCACCCGGTCGGCATCCTCGCCCACGATGTCGCTCAGGACCACCTTGGCGCCTTCCCGTGCGAATACCATGGCGCACGACTCGCCGATCCCGGAGCCCGCCCCGGTGATCAGTGCCACTTTCCCTTTCATCGAACTCATTGCTGTTGGAATTGATCGGTCCGCTGTTCAGGTCACGGCCGCAAAACTAGTCGTGCAGGAGTGGCGTTCGCCTGATGTTCGTCAGCCCATGCAGGGCGTACTGCCTACTTTTGTGTTTTCTTAACACATCCGCAAAATGCCCGGTACAGAGCTATTCAGCGACGAGGAACGCAAGGAGGTGATGGACGTCCTGAACACGGGCGTCCTGTTCCGCTACAACCACGATGCCCAGCGCAAGGGCATCTGGAAGGCGAAGGAGTTCGAAGCCGAGATCGCGAAGTTCACCGGGGCGAAGCATGCGCTGGCCGTGAGCAGCGGCAGCACGGCGGTGAGCAGCATGCTCGCGGCCTGCGGCGTGGGCTACGGCGATCATGTCATCGTGCCGCCCTTCACCTTCGTGGCCACCATCGAGGCCGTGCTGCTCGCTGGCGCGATCCCCGTGTTCGCCGAGATCGACGAGACGCTCTGCCTCAGCGCCGAGGGCATCCGCAGCGCCTGTACGCCGCAGACAAAGGCCGTGCTGCTCGTACACATGTGCGGCGCGGCGGCCGACATCGATGGCATCCTTGCTGTGTGCAAGGAGAAGAACATCATGCTCATCGAGGACACTGCCCAGGCGCTCGGCGCCACCTACAAGGGGAGGCACCTCGGCCTCTTCGGGAAAATGGGCAGCTTCAGCTTCGACTTCTTCAAGATCGCCACCTGCGGCGAAGGTGGCGTGATCGTCAGCAACGACGAGAAGCTGATCAAGACCGCCGAGTACATGAGCGACCACGGCCACGACCATGAGGGCGACAACCGCGGCATGGAGCAGCACCCGGTCATGGGCACCAACTTCCGCATCGGTGAGATCAACGCGGCGATCGGCCTCGCACAGAGCCGCAAGCTGCCCCTGATGGTGGCGAAGCAGCGCGCCCACAAGGCCATCATACAGGAGCGCCTGGCCCGGATTCCCGGACTGCAGTTCCGCCGGCAGTGCGACGATGCCGGCGACAGCGCCACCTTCTTCCACCTGCTGCTGCCCAGCGCCGACGCGGCCTTCGCGCTGCACAAGGACCTGGGCGCGCAGGGCATCGGCACCATGTACTGGTTCAACAACATGTACCACTACATCAAGCAGTGGGACCACATCAAGGACCTGCGCATGCCCTACAAGCTGGTGGCGCACGAGCTCGGCCTCCCGCAGGACCTCAAGACCCTTCGGTTCCCGAAGAGCGATGCGGTGATCAGCCGCCTGGTGAGTTTCAACATCCGCGTCACGTGGACCGAGGCGGAGTTGGATGCGTTCATCGGAAAGCTGGAAGCGGCCATCGCGAAGGCCATGGAGACAGTAGGCGTGTAGGAGGCTGGGGCGTTCCGGCGCGTCCAAATGCGCCGCTCCGTCGGGCTATCCGCTTCAAGTCCGCACGCGTCGTTCCTTCTCGCTTGCGGGCTTTCCGCTGCTATCCCTAACGCGGAACC
>CAZJTB010000608.1:0-1612 GCA_964548485.1 uncultured Chryseobacterium sp.
ACCACCGACGGCGGTGATACCTGGACGCCCCTTTTCTCACTGCCGCAATACACCATGAGCATCTTCTTCACTGATCCCGATACCGGCTATGCGGTGAGCGTGAGCGGCTATGCACTGCGCACCACCAACGGCGGCGACGATTGGACCTACATGGTGCCCGAGCCCTTCGATGCGATCATCGGCGATGCGACATTGGTGGATGGCGCGCTGATCGCCGTGGGGCGCTACGGCGATGTGTACCGCGCGGCGCTGCAATGCCCCACCGAACCGGACCTGCCGCTCGTGTTCCAGAGCGGGCAGACGCTGTGGACCGCCTGGCGCCCGCAGATCCAATGGTACCTCGACGGTGCGCCTCTGCCTGATGCCACCTGGCCCTGGATCACCGCCACTGCGAGCGGCAACTACACGGTGGTAGTCACTGATGCACTCGGTTGCACCAGCGCGCCGTCAACGCCTGTGCAAATCATCAGCATGGCGGCGGCAGAGCATGCGACAGGTGCCTTCGCCGTCTTCCCGAACCCGACCAACGGAATGATCACGCACTACTTCGCGAACGACGGTCCGCATACCGTGCTGCTCTGCGATGCGCAAGGGCGCGTGGTGCGTAGTGAACGCGTGATCGGAACACGTGGCGCGCTCTCAATGGAGGATCTGCCGATCGGGATGTACTTGCTGCGGGAAGCGGGGAGCGTTGGGGCCGTGAGGGTGGTGAGGGAATGAGCCCCAAGGCATTCGACATTCCACGGATTTATCAGCCAGCACATACTGAAGCGCACAGTCATCCTGATGCGCTTGAAATGAACCCGTGATGGCATGCGGCATCGCACCTTCGCTGCATGGCCAACGACTTCTGCCCCACGCCCAGCAGCATCCTCACCATCCGCTTCCAGGATTGCGACCCCTTCAACCACCTCAACAACGGTCGCTACACCGACTACTTCCTCAACGCGCGCGAGGATCATCTGCTGGAACACTACGGACTGGACAGCTACAAGATCGCGCGGGAGACGGGGCTATGCTGGGTTGTGAGCACGAGCCAGATCGCCTACCTGCGCCCGGCTATCACCATGGAGAAGGTGTTCATCGAAACCCAGCTGATCAGCTGGTCGCCCAAGCATGTGCAGGCGGAGATGCGCATGTGGGATGAAGCCCGCAAGGCGCGGAAGAGCTTCTGCTGGATGAGCTTCATCCACTTCGACCTGCGCACTGGCAAAGTTGCCACGCACAGCGATGATTACGTCGCGCTCTTCCAACGCGTGCATGCGGCGGTAACAGAAGGAAGCTTCGATGCGCGGCTGGCCGCGCTGAAGAGCGCGTGACGCGCGTTATTCGAATGTGAAGAAGAAGTAGCGCACAGCGGCCCACTCCTTCGGGATACCGGCGGCATAACCGATGGTGCTGCGCGACGCATTCTCCACGCGGCCGTCGGCGTTCACGTAGCCGATGGTGCTGCGGCTGCTGTTCTCCACGCGGCCATCCCTGTTCACGTATCCTACGGTGCTGCGACTGCCGTTCTCGATGCGGCCATCGCTGTTGAGATAGCCGATGGTGCTTCGCGCGGCGTTCTCGATGCGACCGTCCTTATTGATGTAGCCCACGGTGCTGCGTGATG
>CAZJTB010000609.1:0-1611 GCA_964548485.1 uncultured Chryseobacterium sp.
GGCCTGGAGGAGATCCCCGGCATCGGCCCCGGCACCGCGCAGAAGCTGCTTACACGCTTCGGCAGCATCAAGGGCATCCAGGAAGCACTGGAGGAGGATGTGGTCGCCACGGTGGGCGCGAAGAAGGCAGAGGCGGTGTTCAGGGGGCTGGCAAGCGGTGGGTAGCCCATGGCATACACCTTGGCCCCGTGTCCCTTGACCCTTGTGACGTATGTCTTGCTTCGGGCGTGCCCCTTTCCACGCACAAGGCCATCGCACGGGTCGCGTGCTTCACTGTAGTTGCCTTGCACAGGCACCACATCGCATCGGGCTTCGGGGTCCCCTCGTTCCTCGGGGTCTCCTCGCCGCGTGCGCTGTTGGCGCCGTGCTGCGGCAAGCTGCCGCTTCGCCCGCTCACGCAAGCGCCCGTTCCACCCTGCGCACCGTGTAAGGCTGACGGGACTCCTTCAGGTCATGTTCCCGGATGCGAACGATAGTCCAAGACTACCTCCCAAAGCCCAGGCTCACCGTAGAGTCGAGTAACAATGGCCAGGTCAGCAGCCACCCCCAAGTCTAGGACCGGCTGGTCAAGGCGATCGGTCGTTCGCCACGCCCAATAGTCGACCAACCATCGCTCTTCAACAATGGCCATGTCGTGTCCTTGGGAGTATGATCTCCCAAACTCGGCCTTGGGGTTGTTCTCGGCACTGTATCCAAGCACAACACCGCCGAATGCCTGCGCCACTTGGATCGCTGAATGAGTGCAAATGCCACAGGCACTGCCATCATCGAACTGCCATTCCTCTGCTTCTTCGTTGAAGTGCTCCTGCCGTCTCAATGCATGCAGGAAGCTCAGGATCAACCCCTTCATGTTGGATTGTCCTGTTAGCGATGATGCACAAGGATGCGGTCCATGATGCGCACGTAGTGCCCCGACAGCCGCTCCGCTTCTTCCGCATCCCGGGATTCCTCCATCACGAAGTCCTCGCTGGGCATTTCGCCGGTGCGCAAGTAACTGGCGGCGTCTCTCCATGCCCGTTGGCGGACCTCCAACCCATCGATCATTTGCCCCAGATCGAAGGCGTTGAGGCGGATGACGTATTCCTTGTCGTAGTGCATGGGCCCAGGTTAGCGATCTTGGGGCGGAAAAGCCAGGAACCACGACCCGATCCTCCCCATGTCGAGCACCCGGAAGCCTTGGACCAGAGCGGAGTTGCTCATCCTGCTCAACCTCTACGAGAAGATTCCCTTTGCCAAGTTCGACCAGAGCAACCCGCTGTTGATCGATGTGGCTGCGCGCATGGGGCGCACACCCGGCAGCGTGGCCATGAAACTGAGCAACCTCGCCAGCTTGGACGAGCGCTTGGCGGCACGAGGCATCAAAGGACTGTCGGGTGCGAGCACCTTGGATCGCATGGTGTGGGCCGAGTTCTTTGCGGATCACGAAGCGCTCGCCTCGGAAAGTGAGGCGCTGCTTGCGGAACTCATGACGGGCAACGCCGATGCACCGATCGAAGTGCGGCCGGAGCTGATCACTGTGCAGCCCGTGGCAGAAGGCCCCACGGAAAGTCCAGCGACGGTGACCATACGTCGGGGTCAACGATACTTCCGACAAGCTGTACTTCGAGCCGC
>CAZJTB010000610.1:0-1609 GCA_964548485.1 uncultured Chryseobacterium sp.
GGATGTCACGATCCGGGGTGAACTCGACCCGAGGCTCGGGCGTCTGATGAGCGTCGAACAACTGGACGCCTTCGTGCACCGGACCGTGGTGGGCGCGCTGGCCCACCGCAACCTGAATGTCGAGGCGCCGGAGTTCGCCGCGCTCGTGCCCACCACCGAGAACCTGGCGTACGTGGCCGCCGCGAGGCTCTCCGCCGCATGGCCGCTGGCCTTCCCGGAGAGCGCGGCGCTGCCGGAAAAGGTAAGAATCTGGGAGACGAAGCGCAACATCTTTGAGGTGTTCATCGGCGCTGGCGCCGGCAAGGAAGATGAGGCGGCAACATGGACCAGCCTCGCGAAGGAATCGCAATGAAATCTGCCCATACCGTACTGCAAATGAAACCCTTGCGTGAGGAGGGCGGCATCGCCCAGCACATGGAGGAAGTCCTGCGCCAGTTGGGTGAAGACCCGCAGCGTGAAGGACTCCTGGCGACGCCGAAACGCGCCGAGGAGGCGCTGAAGTATCTGACCAGCGGCTACGAAACCGACCTGAAGACCATCGTGAACGGCGCCATCTTCGACGAGAAGTGCGACGAGATGGTGATCGTCAAGGACATCGAGTTCTTCTCGCTGTGCGAACATCACCTGCTGCCCTTCTATGGCAAGGCCCACGTTGCCTACATTCCCAACAACAAAATCATCGGACTGAGCAAGATTCCGCGCATCGTGGACATGTTCGCCCGCCGCTTGCAGGTGCAGGAACGCCTCACCCGGCAGGTGGCGGAATGTCTGCAGGATCTGCTGGACGCCCAGGGCGTGGGCGTCATCATGGAGGCGCGCCACTTCTGCATGATGATGCGCGGCGTGGAGAAGCAGCATTCCGGCACCGTGACCTCCGCCATGCTGGGTGTGATGCGGCAGCGCAAGGAAACTCGGGATGAGTTCCTGTCGCTGGTCCGGCAAGGCTCGCTGCACGGCTGAGGGCCGCGAACGCGCTTTGTTACGATGAAAAATGCATGAGGCAGGACTTCCGCAGCTTTTCTGTAACTGATCCCTTCGGCCGTGAATGGCAAGTGGAGTTTCGCTGGCATCAAAATGCCATCTCTATTCGCCACGCCGACACGGTGGACTGCAAGTACTACCTTGCCAACGAGGAAGAGAAGTTTGAGCGGGTCATCGCCTTGCCTCACGCGCTGTTGAACGAGACCGCGCGCAAGCACAACCGTCAAGTGACCGACGCGTGGTGCATCCAACTCGCCGGGCTTCACCTGGAGCACATGATCTCCACCTGGGAAGATATGGAGAAGGGCATCGTGACGCTGCTGCTGCAGGATCTGGAGCGGCATGCCGCCCAGATCGAGCAGGCGGCGGCGCACAGCGTGGACCTGGACGCCGACTGCGTGCTTTACGGCCAGCTTGAGGACGTGATCTGGCTCGCCCCCACGGGCTGGGCCTCGCTGCTGGACCCCCTGGTGTGGGCAGCACTGCCGCGGGAGGTGGTGCAGCTCGCCATCGTCTTCCTGCTGCTGGGCGGCATCGTGCTTGTGTTCTTCAAGGAGCTGACGCTGGCCAGCTTCGACCCCGGACTGGCCGACACGCTGGGCCTGCCGTCGGCCCTGGTGCAGCACGG
>CAZJTB010000611.1:0-1604 GCA_964548485.1 uncultured Chryseobacterium sp.
CATAGAGGGCCTGCAGGCTGCGCAGCACCTGGGGGCTCCGGTTGCTGCCCGAGAAGCAGCGGTCCACGAAGTCGGGGCCGGGCAGGTTGAGGGCGCCCTTGTCGATGGTCTTGCACTGGTGGCTGAGGAGGCTCTGGGCTTCGGCGCCGAGCAGCTCTTCGATTTTGCTCATGGTCTGGGTTGGCATGGTCGATTCGAACGGTCGGCGAAGGTAGGGGAGCAGGCCGAGGCGGGTGGCGGGCCTTCAGAACGGGTAGCCGATGCCCAGGTTGAAGTTCAGCTCGGGCGTGTATAGGTATTTGCGGCCCATCAGCTCGCTCATGGCGGCTTCGTGCCGCTCCTTGGGCTGGAAGATCCAGCGCTCACCACGCGGAAGCGAGGGGTCCTTGGTCTGCAGGCCCAGGTCGAATCGGACGATGAAGAAGTCGAAGTTCAGCCGCGCCCCCGCCCCGGTGCCCACGGCCAGCTCGCTCAGGAACCTGGAGGAGATGGCGGCGCCCGGCTGCCCTTGCTTCTCCTTGAAGTTCCAGATGTTGCCCACATCGGTGAACAGCGCCCCCTCGAGGAAGCCGATGAGCGCGAAGCGGTATTCAGCGTTGCCTTCCAGGCGCAACTCGCCGATGCGGTCGAAGGCGGTGAGCGGGGCGCTGTACGAGCCGGGCCCGATGGAGCGGGCGCGCCAGGCGCGCAGCCCGTTGGCACCCCCCACGAAGAAGCTGCTCTCGAAGGGCAGCACGCCCAGATTGCCATAAGGCAGGCCCGCGCCTGCCGCCGCTCGGAAGGCCACGCTGCTGCGCTCGTGCAGGGTATGGCGCCAGCGCAGGTCGATGTCGAGCTTGACGAATTCCGCATAGCGGATCCCCGCCACGGTGATGAATTTCTGGCCGGCGGAGTCCAGCGCTTCCCTGCCGAGGCCTTGCAGGAAGGGGCCGGCGTATTCCGCCGAGATGCGCGAGAAGTAGGCGTCGCGCTGCTTGTCACCATCGGGCGTGGCATGCGTGCGCTGCATTCGCAGGCTCGTGATCAGGTGGTCGGTATAGCTGTCGCGCAGCACGGGGTTGTTGCTCGCGGCCAGGTAGCGCTCGAAGGCCTCGGTGATCCGGGGCAGCCGCACCACGTTGCCCTCGATGAATGCGCCCCAGGTGTTGGCGCGCGTTTCCTGCCATTGCGTGCCAACCGACAGGCGGCCCAGGTCGCGCGTGAAGTCGGGGCGCCGCTGGTAGTTGAACAGGCCGTTCACCAGCAGCTTGGCATTGCTCGATTTGCTGAACAGGCGCCAGTAGATCGGGAAGCCGAAGGTGAGCTCCGGGCCGATGCTGATGGTGTTGAAGAGCCCGCCGTCGCCCAGCACCACGCTCTGGCTGGCGCTCTGCTCGCCGCCCGCGATCCGTTGCTGGGCCTCCAGGCCGAAGCTCACGTTCGCTTGCAGCGAGGCCAGCGAGCGGAACAGGTTGCGGTGCTTGTAGCCCAGGTTCACCGTGGTGCCCAGCGCCCCGCCCCGATTGGTCATGAAGCCCTCGAGCGAGAAGCCCTGATGCTTGCCGGGGAGCAGGTTGATGCGCGCATCGGCGATGCCCTTTCCGCCATGCCCCGTGGTGTCGTAG
>CAZJTB010000612.1:0-1602 GCA_964548485.1 uncultured Chryseobacterium sp.
GAGCTGCGCGCGGCCTGTGCCGCAGGCATTGCTGCCCTGCACGGAGTAGGTGCCGGCGGCGTTCACGGTGATGGTGGCGGTCGTCTCGGTCGTGCTCCATACATAGGTATCGGCGCCCGATGCAGTCAGCGAAATGGTTTCGCCGGGGCACAGGGTGAGCCCGCTCGGGGTAATCAGCACCGAGGGCGAGCTTCCGCTGGGCAAAGTGTAGTCCGTGCAGATGGGGGCGCCGCAGGAGCCGATGGCGCAGAACTGCACCACCACCGGGCCGGTGTCGCCGGGGCCTGCGGTGTAGGTGGTGGCCAGCGCATTCGGGTTGCTGAAGCTGCCGGTGCCGCCCTGCCAGAGCACGCTCACCACATCGGTGCCCGTGGCGTTGCCCACGAGTTGCACGCTGCCGCTTCCGTTGCAGATGCTGCCGGTGGCGCTCACCACCTCAACCAAGGTGGGCTCGAAGGGCGCTTGGCAGCCGTAGTTCACGTAGGTCACCTGGGCGATGCCGGGCCAGCTGAACACCGCCGTGGCGCCATCATTCAAGGCCGCCCCGCCGCCGTAAGTGCCCAGGTTGTTCACCAGCAGCGCGCGGTCGTAGGTGGCGGTATCGGAGCAGTTCGTGGGCAAATAGGTGAGCACCAGGGTGCGCGGGCTGGTTGCACCGGTCGGGGTGGCCGAAACGGTTCCGCCGTTGTTGTGGTTGGCGAAGTGGCCGCTGGTGTTGCCAGGCGCCTGGAACACCAGGAAGAGCGTGTCGTTGAGCGTGGTGAAGGAGTTCGCCTCGGTGCACATCTGCGTGCTGGTGACCATGAGCACGCGGCTCCCCGGCGGGATGATGCCGCCCGGCGGCTCAAGCAGCCAGCCACAGCCCTGAATGGTGGCGTTGAGCGTGGCGGTGAGGTCTGCGGTGGTGGGGTTCTGCACCAGTCCGTTCCAGCTGTTGTTCGGCCAATCCGCGGCGATCTCGCTGAGGGCGATGGGCTGCGGGCCCGTGATGAAGCGCACCATCTCGTTCTGCCCTTCGGAGGCCCCGGGGCATGCCGTCAGATCGATGCACGCATCCACCAGGATGCTCTCGATCTCCAGGCATTGCGTGGGAATCTGCGCCAGGGCGCTGGTGGTGGCGAGCATCGCCACGAAGGGCAGGAGGCGCTGCGCGGAGCGGTGGGTCATCGCAAGGGCACTTGCGAGCAAAGTTCGCTTCGCGCGCGTGAACCGCTTGTTACCCCGGCGGTGCGATGTCAACAAGGTTATGCCCATCGGTGCTCGGCGTTCATCAGGGCTGTTTCATGCGCGCCCGGCCGATCAGGTCCCAGTACCGGTGGTGCATCTTGCGCGCCAAGGCCAGCAGCTCATCGGCTTGCAGGCGCGCATCGTGCAGCAGGATGGGCGGGCGCTCCTCGAACACGCGGCCCTGCTCATCCACCGTGTAGATGCCTGCATAGCGCGGCAAGGCGATGGGCGGCGGCAGGCGGTGCACGGCGCACGGCATGGCGAAGCAGAAGTAATTGGGCCGTTGGAAGCGCACGGGGCCGAGCGCTTCGCTGGGACCGTTCATCAGCAATCCATCGCGGTGCTTGGGCTTCAGCAGGTCGTGCTTCAGGTCGT
>CAZJTB010000613.1:0-1601 GCA_964548485.1 uncultured Chryseobacterium sp.
GGTGCGATTGCCGAATCGCCCGGCATCCGGAACGGGTGCCGCTCAACGGCGCCGCTGATGGGGTCGATGCTGCAAAGGCCACGCGCCGTGCCCACCCAGATGCGGGTGCTGTCCGACGCATCGATGCTCCGCGCCTCATTGGCGTTGAGCGATGCGCTGTCCGTGGGCGATTGGCGCCAGATGCGCACCTGGTCGCCCACCACGCGGCCGACGCCGTTGGAGGTGCCCACCCAGATCGCGCCCCAGGGGTCCTCAGCAAGCGCCAGGATGCGCGCGCCGGGCAGCTTGTCGGCCAGCACGCGCTCGAAATAGGGCACCGATGCCTGCGCGCTGGCGCCGGCAGCCAGCAGCATGCTGGCGAGCATCAATGGCAACGGCCTGCGGCGCATGCCCGCAAAGTAGAAACCGACCGCGCGCCGTCTGCGCGCCTACAGCTCCTGCTCGTAGTAGATCTTGTAGAACTTCCTGCCGCTCTCGTCCACCCCGCGCTCGATCTTGCTGCGGTCGCCGTGGATGTAGATGTGGAAGTCCTTATCGAGCTTGAGCACGCTCTTGAACACGCGGGCCTGCTTCTTCACGGCATCGGCGCTGATGGCGAAGCGCTCATCGAGCTCCACCGCGCGCTCCTCCTGGAAACGGCTTCCGAAGCGCTCGAAGGAACCGGCCACTTCCTCGCTCTGGAACACTTCGCGCGCGAAGCTGCCGCGATCGTACTCCGTGTTCTCCTTGAAGTATTGCACCGACCGGTTCAGCAGGTCGATCTGGTCGGTCTTGGGGATCTCGTAGTCCTGCGGCAGCTGCTCGGTGATGAAGGTGCGCGTCATCTCCAGCACATTCCGCGTGCTGTTCACATGATCGCGCTTGGCGCGGAGGCCGATGAAGGCCTGTTGCCAGAAGGGCTGATGGGGCTTGTCGTCGATCACGAAGAGCGTGGGCGCTTCGGGCGTGAAGACCACGAGCAGCGCTTGATCCGGCTTGCGACCGCCCAGCCCGCGCTTCAACTTCATGGCCAAGGCCCCGCCTTCGGCCTTGCTCTCGATGAAGACTTCCTTTTCATCGAACTTGAGGATCCCCAGCGCATCGTGCACCGCGCCACTCAGCTCCACGCCGTTGAAGCGTGCCACGAAGAGATCGCCGCTGCGCGCCTCGTGCGCATGGGCGATGTCGATGAGATGCTTCGCGATGGCGCGCGAGATGCCCACGAGGTCCTTGCCGTTAGCGGCCTTCCTGCACAAGCCCTCCAGCACATTCGCCTGACCGTCCCGCTCGGCGAATTCATGGGTCTGCACCACGTTCGCGAAGGGCTTCAGGAAGAGCTTCCGCAGGGACTCCTGCTCCTCGGGCCCCTGCAGCACCGCGCTATAATCGCTCAGGATGCTGGGCGCGCCGTCCGTGCCGATGCGATGGAGCACGAACTCCTCCACCATCGCTCCCCTGCCGTTGATCATGCCTGCGAATGTACCGGGGCTGCATCACTGCCCATGCCTGAACGCGTGCTCCTGCACCTTCACCACATGAAGCACGAAGGGGAAGAGCGCATCCATCGTTTCCTGGGCACCGCGTGTTGAGCCGGGCAGCGTGATGATCAGCGTTCGCCCGAT
>CAZJTB010000614.1:0-1599 GCA_964548485.1 uncultured Chryseobacterium sp.
TCGGCCACCAGTTCCTGTGCAACACCAACAACGGCAATACGCAGAACTTCCGGGTGCGTAAGGACGACGATGGGTCACCCACATGGAATCACTCCATCCGCACCCAGCAAGGCAGCGATGCCAGCCCGGCCGGCAACACATTCGACCAGGACATGGGCCTGCCCTTGGAGAGCGACTACAAGAACGAGACGGCGTGGGTGATCAACTACTGGTACAAGAACGCGGGCCAGCAGGAGCCCATGGACTACACCCCCGGCTGGTTCGGCAAGACCCTGGCCACGGGCTTGAACGGCTGCCCCAGCAAGCTCAGCGGCAAGGAGGTGAAGATGACGCCCGGCCTGCAGGAGCAGGTGGGCGCCGAGCTGCAAACCGCCAAGGCGGCGTATATCAGCACCGCCTACGTGTTCAACAACCTGCTCGATGGCGGCAACACCGATGCGGTGGTGGAGGAGATCCAGCAGAGCTGGCCGAGCGAGGCCTGGGAGCTGCGCCAGTACCTGCTGAGCAAGAGCCCCTACCTGAGCACCGAGGCGCTGAAGGAGATGATGCTGAAGAACATCATGCCGCAGGCCATGGTGCTGGAGATCTGCCTGGCCAACCCCGAAGCCACCAAGAAGGAGGGCTTCGTGAAGTGGGCCGAGACCGAGGCGCCCAACCCGCTGCCGGGCTACATGATCGACCTGATCGCCGGCTCCTGGGCGCCCAAGACCTTCCGCATGCAATTGGAAGCCCAGATGGGCCAGCACCATGCGGACATGAGCGCTGCGGCGGACATCCTGTTGGATGCGCTGCGCTCCGATGAGGAGGCGGTGCTTGCCGCTGAGCCCCTGGCCGTTTGGCAGCAACTGCCCAACTACGGCGCGCGCTTCGGCGAGCTGGCCGCCCGCCTGCGCTTGAACGATTTCGACGGTGCCCGTACCTTGCTGAACAGCGTGCCCAGCAACTACCCCATGAAGGAGGACCGCCCTGCTGAAGTGAGCCGCGCGCTCTGGTACGTGGATCAACTGGAAGCGCTGCACAATGAGGGTCGCCAGGTGGCGCAGCTCACCGAGGCCGAGGTGGCCCAATGGCAGGCCTTCGCCCTGGCGGCAGGCGACATGCCGGGAACCTGGGCGGCCAACGTGCTCTGCTTCTTCCACGAGGTCTGCATCGGACGTGGAGGCGGCCCCACCGTTGGTAACAAGACCCTGCGCCCGACGGTGCTTGCTGATGCAACAGCGCAACCTGCGCCAGCGCTCGCGCTGCTGCCCAACCCCGCCAGCACCTGGGTGACTGTGGCCTACGAGCTGACCGGCACCGTGGAGAACGCCCATGCCCGCATCGTGGATGCCCGCGGACGGCAAGTGGCCAGCTTCACCATCGCCGCCAACCAAGGCCAGCAGGTGTGGGATACGCGCCAGGTGCCCGCAGGCGTGTACAGCGTGGAACTCTTCAACAACGGCCAGCGCCTGGAGACCAAGCGCCTGGTGGTGCAACCCCAGAACTGATGCGCACCGTACCCCTCGCCCTTTTGGTGGCCGCCCTATTGGCGGCCACCAACAGCGGGGCGCAGACCCCGCTCACCATCGATACCACCTTCCGGTTCTATTACACCCCGGA
>CAZJTB010000615.1:0-1599 GCA_964548485.1 uncultured Chryseobacterium sp.
CCAGCCGCCAACGGTGACGGTGGTGTTGGTGAGGGCGGTGTCGTCGAGAACCTGCTTGATGGGGGTGATGGACATGGCGGATGCTGCTGGCTTCGGGCGCGCAAAGATGGAGCGCGGGCTGCGATGGATCCGGGCCATTGCCTGCGGCCTCGGGTCCGGTCGAATGGCCTCGCCCGTTGGTCTATTCGCACGCACCTTGGCACTGTGGCGCGCTATCGTTGCGTGCGAAGAATCGTGTCGCTTTCTTGCGGCCGCAAGCGAACCTTTACCTTTTCGCCATGAGCGCACGGATCCTGGTGGTGGAAGACGAGGCCATCGTCCGCAAGGATATTGAGCAGACCCTTCGCAAGCTGGGGCATGAAGTGGTGGGGGCCGTGGCCGAGGGCCGCGATGCCATTGACACGGCGGAGGCCCAGAAGCCCGACCTGGTGCTCATGGACATCATGCTCAAGGGCGACATGAGCGGCATCGAGGCGGCCATGATCATCCGCGGGCAGCTCGGCCTCCCGGTCATCTTCCTCACAGCTTACTCAGATGAGGCCACACTGAGCCGGGCCCGCATCGCCGAACCCTATGGCTACATCGTGAAGCCGTACAAGTCCATCGATGTGCAGACGGCCATCGAGCTGGCCGTGCACAAGCACGCCCAGGACGCCGAGGTGCTGCGCGAACGCGACAAGCTGCACGAGCTGGCCACCCTGAGGCCGCCCGACCCGCTCTTCCTCAAGCACGAGGGGCGGCAGGTGCGCGTGGCCCTGGAGGACATCTACTTCATCTCCGCGCTGAAGGATTACTTCTCGGTGCACCTGAAGGACCGTCGCTACGTGGTGCATGGCACCATGAAGAGCATCGAGGGCCGGCTGCCCGCCGACCAGTTCATAAGGGTGCACCGCAGCTTCATCGTGCGCATCGACAAGATCGCGGCGATCGATGCCCCGCACGTGATCATGGAGGACCAGAAAGGCTCGATCCCGATCGGCGATTCGTACTACGGGGACCTGTTGAAGCGGCTGGAGCGCTAGGTCGGCCCGGGCTCACTTCCCCCGCTCCGCCCACGCCTTCTCCAGGGCCTGCAGGAACACGGCGCTGGTCTGCGCGCCGCTCACCGCGAAGCGCCGGTCGAAGGCGAAGAAGGGCACGCCGCTCACGCCGAACCGCCTTGCCTCCTGCTCGTCGGCGCGCACCTCGCGGATCCAAGCATCGCCTTCGAGGCCGTAGCGGAGCTCATCCGTATTCAAGCCCGCTTCCTTAGCCAGGGCAATCAAGGTCGGCTTGTGAGCCAGGTGCTTGCCCTCGGTGAAGTAGGCGCGGAAGAGGCGCTCCTTCATCGCATCGCCCTTGCCCTGGCTCTTGGCGTATTGCAGCAGCCGGTGCGCGTGGAAGGAGTTGGCGATGCGTGCCCGCTCGAAATCGAAGTCCAACCCGACGCTGCGGCCGCGCTCCACCACGCCCTGCACCCGCTGGCGCGCCTCTTGCTCGGTGATGCCGTAACGCCTCTGCAGCATGGTGAAGGTGTTCTCGCCGGTGCTCTCCGGCGCGTCCGGGTCCAGCTCGAAGCTCTTCCACACCAAGCGCACCTGATCGCGGTGGGCGAAGCGG
>CAZJTB010000616.1:0-1598 GCA_964548485.1 uncultured Chryseobacterium sp.
TACATCGATGCGCTCTCCGAGGGATCCTTCATCGAGCTGCATGGCGACCGCACCGTCAAGGACGACAAGGCCATGGTAGGCGGATTCGGGGTCATGAATGGCCGAACCGTCATGTTCATCGGGCAGCAGAAAGGCATCAATACCAAGATGCGGCAGTATCGCAATTTCGGAATGGCCAATCCGGAGGGCTACCGCAAGGCGCTGCGCTTGATGAAGCTCGCTGAGAAGTTCAACAAGCCGGTGGTCACCTTCATAGATACGCCCGGAGCCTATCCGGGCCTGGAAGCAGAGGAGCGCGGGCAGGGCGAGGCCATTGCGCGCAACCTGTTCGAGATGGTCCAGCTGAGGGTGCCTGTGATCTGCGTGATCATCGGCGAGGGCGCATCGGGCGGCGCGCTCGGGATCGGCGTGGGCGACAAGGTGCTCATGCTGGAGAACACCTGGTATAGCGTGATATCGCCCGAATCGTGCAGCAGCATCCTCTGGCGCAGCTGGGACTACAAGGAGCAGGCCGCCAAGGCACTGAAGCTGACCGCGCAAGACATGCTGTCGAACGGCCTCATCGACGGCATCATCAAAGAGCCGCCCGGAGGGGCGCACGCCAACGTGGACGAGGCCTGCCGCTTGGTGAAGGCCGAGGTCCAGAAGCAACTGGACAAGCTCGTGAAGGTGGATGGCGATAAGCTGGTTGAGCGCCGGATCAAGAAGTTCTCCGGCATGGGCGTGGTGCTGAAGGCCAAGCCTGAGAAGGCCGCGAAAGCCCGCGCTGGCGCCTGATTCAGCGGTTCAGGCGCAGCAGCACGCGGCCTACCGGATGAGGGACTGACTGCGTGGAAGCAACGGAACCCGTGATTGGATTGAATGTGGTGAGTTGATTGCCCTGGGCGGCGATCACCGAACCCGACACCGGATCATGCGTGAGCCCGTCCGCATCGACACCTGCTACGATGGTGGTGACGGCATTCGACGCATGATCGAATCGGCGGATCCCATTGTCGAAGCCGATCACGAAGCGGTTGGGCGCGAAGCGTTCCACGCAGCGGATCGGCTCAGCGGGGAAGGCGCGCATCTCGAATGCGCCGCCCAGCTCGATGTTCACATCGAGTATGACGCCGCCATTGGCATCGTTGCCGAACACGAGCACATGCTGGGCATCGCGCTCGTAGAGGGCAATGGGTGACGCCATCAGGCCGAACTCCGCGATCCGCGCGCCGGAAGAATAGCCATGCTTGACCAATTGACGCTGCTGCGTCACCGGGTTCACGGCGGCGCACAGCAGGAAGGAGCCCGCCACTGCGGTGGCCTCGCCGACGAGGCCTGGAGGTGCCCAAGCGCTGAAGACTTGTGCGCCCGAGCTGCCGAAGCCGCGCAGGAGGCCATCCGCCGAGCACACGTACACCCTGCCATCGGAGGGGTCGCGGCGCAGCCCATTGAAGAAGGCGGGACTGGCCATGGAGTTGGGCACCAGTACGGTGGAAACGGCGCCATCCAGGCTCCAACGACGAAGCGGTTCGGTCGCCGTGCCAGCGGTATACAGGTGGTCGAGGTCGATGGTGGCCGCGCCTAACTCACCCAAGGTGATGAAGGTGCTGATGGCG
>CAZJTB010000617.1:0-1589 GCA_964548485.1 uncultured Chryseobacterium sp.
GAGCGTGGGCTCGAAGAAGGCGCTGGTGCCGGTGATGGGGTTCTCCAACTCATCCAGGCGGTAACCGATGGCGAGCTTGCTGGCGATCTTGGCGATGGGATAACCCGTGGCCTTGCTGGCGAGCGCGCTGCTGCGGCTCACACGCGGGTTGATCTCGATGGCGTAGATGTGCTCGTGCTCGTCGGGGCTCACGGCGAACTGCACGTTGCAGCCGCCCGCGAAGTCGCCGATGGCACGCATCATCTTGATGGCCTCGGTGCGCATGCGCTGGTAGGTGCGGTCGCTGAGGGTCATGGCCGGCGCCACGGTGATGCTGTCGCCGGTGTGGATGCCCATCGGATCGAAGTTCTCGATGCTGCAGATGATGGTGACGTTGTCGTCCTTGTCGCGCAGCAGCTCCAGCTCGTACTCCTTCCAGCCGAGCAGGGCCTTGTCGATCATCACCTCGTGGATGGGGCTGATCTGCAGGCCGTGCTTCAGCAGCTTGTCGAACTCGGCGGGGTCCTTCACGAAGCTGGCGCCGGCACCACCGAGCGTGTAGCTCGCGCGGATCACCAGCGGGAAGCCGAACTCCTGCGCCACCTTCTTGCCCTCGAGGAAGCTGGTGACGGTCTTGCTGGGCGCCATGGGCACGCCGATCCGCTCCATCAGCAGGCGGAACTGCTCGCGGTTCTCGGTGATGTCGATGGCCTTGGTGTCCACGCCGATCATGCGCACACCGTACTGTTCCCAGATGCCGAGCTTCTCGCATTCGATGGCGAGGTTCAGCGCGGTCTGTCCGCCCATGGTGGGCAGCACGGCGTCGATCTTGTGCTTCTTGAGGATCTCCTCGATGCTGTCCGTGGTGAGCGGCTTCAGGTACACGTTGTCGGCCGTGACCGGGTCGGTCATGATGGTGGCCGGGTTGCTGTTGATCAGCGTGACCTCGATGCCTTCGTTGCGGAGGGAGCGGGAAGCCTGACTGCCGCTGTAATCGAACTCGCAGGCCTGGCCAATTACGATCGGCCCACTCCCGATCAACAGAACTGACTTGATGCTCGTGTCCTTAGGCATGAGTTGCTAGCAAGAAATAGGTTGGGCCGACGGAATTGGCGGGCTTCGCCGAAGGCTTTGCGAAGGCGAAGACTGGCCGATGGTCCCGGAACCACGGAGTGGTATCCGGGATGGGTCCGCTCCCGATCAGGAGTATTGACTTGATGCTAGTGTCCTTCGGCATGAAGAGAAGAGGGTGAGAAAGTGGAAGAGTGCGAGAAGGAAAGGGTGCGAGAGCGCGGAAACTCCGCTCTTGCACCCTCGCGCTCTTTCACCCTTGAATTGATCGAATGGAACCCCCGATGGACCTTGACCGACCTTGAACAGGCGACGGCGGTGATGGCAGGATGCAGGGGCATGTCCGGATGGTATCCGGGCCGCGAAGGTACCCGCGCAATACAGGCCAGGAACGGAATGTGGAAAAGGCAGGGGGATCGTGGAGAAATGCGGAGCTAATTCCACCGCAAAGGCGCAAAGACGCAGAGGAACACAGGGAACTCCAACGGCCATTCATCTTTGCGGTCTTCGCGCCTTGGCGCCTTTGCGGTGAATACTCC
>CAZJTB010000618.1:0-1587 GCA_964548485.1 uncultured Chryseobacterium sp.
AAGCTCACCTGATAGATGTCCTGCATGCCCATGCCTCCGGGCCGCTCGCTGCTGAAGTAGCCGGTGTAGCCGTCCTCGCTCAGGCAGAAGTAGATGTCGTCGTTCACGGTGTTCAGCGGATAGCCCATGTTCTCGGGCAGGCTCCAGCCGTTCATGTCCGGATCGGTGAGCGTGGCCTTGAAGATGTCGAAGCCGCCCATGGTGTTATGGCCCTTGCTGCTGAAGAAGAGCGTGATGCCGTCGCTGTGCATGAAGGGCGCATCCTCATCGAAGGGCGTGTTGATCTTGGGCCCGAGGTTGAGGGGCAGGCTCCATTCTCCGTTGGGCAGGCGGCGGATGCGATAGAGGTCGCGGCCGCCGAAGCCGCCGGGCCGATCGCTGGTGAAGTAGATCTCATCGCCGCCCGGCGCGATGCTCGCGCTGGGCTCGTGGTGCTTGCCGTTGATCTTGTCGGTCATCAGCTGGGGCTGCTGCCATTTGCGGACATGCAGGCGCGTCTCGTACAGGTCGCCCGCCACCAGGTCCTGGCTGGTGTGATACACGATCATGCTCGATCCGTCGGGATTCAGGCCCACGGTGGCGTCGTGCGTATTGGTATTGAGCGGACCGCCCACATTCACCGCATTCGTCCACACCTCATCGATGCGCCGGGCCACATAGATGTCCTCGAGCCATTGCCCGTTGGGGTCCTTCAGGTTGCCGGTGGTGCCCTCGCGCCGGCTGGTGAAGTACATCGTGTTGCCATCCGCCGTGATCAGCGGGCAGTAGTCGTGCTGCGGCGAGTTGATCAGCGCGCCCAGGTTGCGGATCTCCACCTCGATGGGACGCCTCACGAGCTCCTTGGCCGTGGCGGCCATGGCGATCCGCCGATCGACCTCGGCGTCCTTCACCAATCGGTAGTTGAGCTGCTTGTAGCGCAGCAGCAAGTCAGCCGCCTCGTCGAAGCGCTGCTGGCGGTGGCGCTGCAGGGCCAGCTCGTAATGCGCTTCCGTATGCCCGCCACGAACGGCGCGTTCCAGGTGCGGCACCGCCTTGTCGCGCTGGCCCGGCAGGTTCGCCAGGCACACCCCGTACTCGTAGTACACCTCCACGAAGGCGGTGTCAACCGGCAGCAGCTTCTTGTAGATGCGCGCGGCCTCGGCATAATCCTCGGCGGCCAGGTGCGCCTTCGCCTGGTCGAGCATCTGGTTGTGCGGCCGCTTGTAGCCGTTCTGCGCGAACAGGCCCGTGGCGGCGATCAGTAAAAGCGCTGTGGAGAGCTTCCTTTCCATGGTTCAGCGTAAGAGTGTGACATCGCCCTTCAGCACCGCATCGCGGCCATCGCTGAAGGTGGCGTGGCATTTCCAGACATAGACATCCTGCTTGGCGGGGGCGCCCTTGTACCAGCCATCCCAGCCCCTTCGCACATCATCGCTCACGAACACCAGCTCGCCCCAGCGATTGAAGATCTCCAGGCGGTACTTCTCCACGCCTTCGTATTTGGGGAAGAAATGGTCGTTGTCGAAGCTCATCGGATCGTACTGCCCGTCGGTTGGGCCGTTGCCCGGCGTGAAGGCGTTGGGGAACTCGATGCCACCGCTCACCTCG
>CAZJTB010000619.1:0-1583 GCA_964548485.1 uncultured Chryseobacterium sp.
CCTTGTCCTCCCGGGGATTGAGCCATGCGCCCCACCAGCTGAAGCTGCTGTTGGCGATGATGTGATGCCGGCAATGCCGCATGAGGTGGAGGTCCCAGTAGGCATCGCGCCCAGCGTTGTGCGAAACAAGGGTTGAGGGGCGTGGAAGCACCAGGTTCGCCCGCGCCCAGTCCGGATCATCGCTGAAGACGAAGAAGTGCTCCACCGCATGCGCACGTACGAGCTGCTCCGCGGCTCCTTGATAGTACTCCGCCGAGCAGGTGCCGTGATAGCCCTGCGCTGCGGCATTGCTCACATAGTCGCCACGGCGGATGTGCACGCTCGCGCTCACGCACGACTGAATGGCCTGGAGCAGCAACGCATTGGCCCCGGTTGCCGGGCGCTGCGGAACGAAGAGGGCATCGCGGAGCTCGCTGCCCGCCTCGCGGAAGTAGCCCTCATTCTGCCAGAAGCCCTCCAGGTACACCGGCGCCTTGTGCTGGAAGAATGCAGGGTCGAAGCCAGGGCCGCGCTCGACGTGGAGGTCGGCGTAGAGCATGGGCAGCATGCGCTGCAACCGCCGATGGAAGCGGTGCTCAATCGGACGGCGCATGGTGCGGACCATTTCTTCCGATGCGAAGCGCAGCGGGGCCCTGAACGCGTCCAGGGCGAGTTCGCGCGGCGTCCAATCCATTCCCGCCGGCCGGCTGTCGAGGAAGGTGCGGTCCAAGAGCAGCGGCACGTTCAGCCTGCTGGCCAAGGCGTGGCCCGCGGCGTATTGGAACATCTGGTTGCCCAGGCCTCCCATCAGCCGTGTCACCACCATGCCCATGCCTCAGCGGATGAGGATCCAATCGGTGATGCGGCGCCCGGCACCGCGCCGTGCGCCTCGGAGGCAATGCGCTGCCGCGCGGCGCTGCGCCGGCGTGAATCGATGACGGCCCCAGGCCCAGAGGTCGCTCAGCACAAGGTCGCGCTGGGCATCCACCGGCAGCGATCCGCTCCGCACGCTCGCCGAGGGCGCATCGGTGTAGCGTACCAGCGGCTCCGGGCAGTAGGCGAATGCGGTGCTCATGGCGATGCGCAGCCAGAGCGCGTAATCCTCCAGGGCGCGCAGCTCCGGCGCCTCGGGGAAGCCGCCCGCCTGCGTGATGAGCTCGCGCTCGATCAGCGCGGAGCTGCAGATCACATGGTTGAGCCGGAGCAGCTCGCGGAAGGTGAGCGCGGGCTTGGGTTCCGTGAAGTACGGTCCGGCGCTGGTGCCATCGGGCGCGATTCGCAGGGCATTCGAGCAGCAAGCACGCGCCCCGATGCGATCCGCGGCCGCGAGCTGCTGCTCGAGCTTCGCCGGCTCCCAGCTATCGTCGTCGTCGAGGAAGGCGAGCCAGTCGCCGGATGCTGCCGCGATGCCCCGGTTTCGCGGCACCGCTGGTCGGCCCCCACGCGGTCCGGTGATCCACCGCACGCGGGCATCGCCCAAGGCCGACAGCCGGGCCGCGCTGTCATCGGTGCAGCCGTCATCGCAGACGAGCACCTCGTGCACGGCGTGGGTCTGGGTCAGCGCGCTTTGCGTCTGCAATTCTTCCGCCGTCAAGCCATACGTT
>CAZJTB010000620.1:0-1577 GCA_964548485.1 uncultured Chryseobacterium sp.
GCGATCTGCAGGCAGCGCTCATCGTAGCGCGCGGCCTCCTCGGGTGTGCCGTCGGCCTCCTTGGGGTCGTTGTAGGGCAGGCTGATGCGGTCAAGCGCGCCGAACACGATGGGGCAGTTCTTGTCGGCTTCCGAGCAGGTCATCACGGCGCAGAAATCCGTCTGGGGATTGGCGGGGTCGTTGTACACCTTGCTCCAGCAGCCCTCCGGGGCTCGTTCCTTGGCGAACGACACCTCATACACGGGGTTCTTCCCTTCGGGCTTCACCACGTGGAACCCTGCGCGCTCCACCGCCGCCACCGCGCGCGGGTTGAAGGCCGTGGCCTCCGTGCCGCCGCTGTAAGTACGCACATGGTCCAGCCCGAAGCTCCAGGCCGCGGTGGCCGCCCAGATCTGGCTCAGGTGGCTGCGCCGGCTGTTGTGCGTGCAGATGAAGGTGAGGTCGGCCGTGGCGCCGGCGGCCTTGCGCTCCTTGATGAAGTCGGCGATGTATCCGAGGCTCTCCTTCCGCTCGGCTGGGATGGCGGCCATGGCGGGAATGACGCGTTCATCCACATAGCGCTGCAGGTCGGGGTGCAGGGTGCGGTCCATGGTTGGTCCTGGGTTCAGGAGGGTGAGCAGGAGGGAGTGGACGAGCATGGGTGGAAGGATGTTGGATCAGCAGCAGCCTGAGCCCAATTCGCAGCCGGGAAGGGCATGCACGCCTTCAGGGTTCGAGGGGGTGAGGTCCTTCAGCGCCTGCTTGTCCGCTATAGGCGCACAGCAATCCACGCTGTTCTTGCGGGCGAACACGGTGATGCTGAAGATGCCCGTGCCGCTGGCCTTGAAGGCCGCGAGCTCTTCGGCGTTGAGGTGGTTCGCGAGGATGTCGTCCGGCACCACGATGGGCTTGCGCTTCTGCACGGTGATGTCCTCGAAGCCCAGCTCGCGGATGATGCCGAGGTAGTCGCTCTCCTGCAGGGCGCCGCTCACGCAGCCCGCGTACATCTCGGCCGCGCCCTGGATGGACGGGGGCAGATCGCCCACCAGCACCACATCGCTGATGCTGAAATGCCCGCCGGGCTTCAGCACACGCAGCACTTCACTGAAGGCCTTCTTCTTGTCGGGCACCAGGTTCAGCACGCAGTTGCTCACCACCACGTCCACCATGCAGGCGGAAAGGGGCAGCGCCTCGATGTCGCCCTGCCGGAACTCCACGTTCTGGTAGTCGAGCTTGCGGGCGTTGTCCTTGGCCTTGGCGATCATCTCGGGGGTGAAGTCCACGCCGATCACGCGTCCGTCCGGACCGGTGGCCGCGCGGGCCACGAAGCAGTCGTTGCCGGCGCCGCTGCCCAGGTCGAGCACGGTGTCACCCGGGCTGATCCGCGCGAACTCAGTGGGCAGACCGCAGCCGAGGGAGAGGTCGGCGTCGGGGTTGTAGCCTTCGAGCTGCGTGTAGTCGTCGCTCATGATGGTGGCCACCTCGGTGCTGCAGCCGCCTGCGCCGCAGCAGCTGCTGGCGTTGGTGGCCTTGTCCTTGCGGGCGATCTCCGCGTACTTGGCGCGGACGAGGTCCTTGGTCTCTTGTGCGGTGTTCAT
>CAZJTB010000621.1:0-1576 GCA_964548485.1 uncultured Chryseobacterium sp.
CTGCACGGCGTTGGGGCAGTTCACGCGGTGGATCTTGATGCCCTCGCCCTCGGTGATGAAGCCGAACACGTCGTCGCCGGGGATGGGGTTGCAGCAAGTGCTGAGCTTGTACTCGAGCTTCAGCTTGTCATCCCCGATGGAGAGCGTGCCCTGGTGGCTGCCGCGGATCTCGCTCACCACCTCCTCCAGGGTGCGGTCGCCGCGGTCCCGGGGTGCGGCCGGCAGCACCAGGCGACCGTCCTTGCTCTGCGAGGGGGCCAGTTGGTCCAGGTGGATGCGGCCGCGCGCCACCTTGTAGTACAGGTCCATGGCCGAATGGGAGCGGTAATAGGCCATTAGTGCATCCACATTGCGCTGGTCGCTCTTGAAGCCCCAGGAGCGCAACTGGCGCTGCACGGCCTCGCGTCCCACCACGGCCAGCTTGCGTTTCTGCTCGCGCAGGGCCTGTTTGATCTTGTGGCGGGCCTTCGCCGTCACCACGTAGTTCAGCCAGTCCTCCTTGGGCTGCTGCTTGCGGCTGGTGATGATCTCGATCTGGTCCCCGCTCTTCAGGGGCTGGCTCAAGGGCACGAGCTTGTGGTTCACCTTGGCGCCGATGCACTGCCGGCCCACCTGGCTGTGGATGTCGAAGGCGAAGTCCAGTGCCGTGGCGCCGGAGGGCAGGTTGCGCATCTCGCCCTTGGGGGTGAAGACGACGATCTCATCACTGAAGAGGTTAAGCTTGAAGTCGCTCACGAAATCGAGCGCGTTGCCACTGGGGTCGTCGAGCATCTCGCGCACGCGGTTCAGCCAGGTCTCCAGGGCACTGGCGTGCTCGCCGTCATCCTTGTAACGCCAGTGCGCGGCCAGGCCCATCTCGGCCACCTCATCCATGCGCTTGCTGCGGATCTGCACCTCCACCCAGCGTCCGCCGGGGCTCATCACCGTGGTGTGCAGGCTCTCGTAGCCATTGGCCTTCGGCAGGCTGATCCAGTCGCGAAGCCGGTCGGGGTTGGGCTGGTAGTAGTCGGTGACGATGCTGTACACCTTCCAGCAGTCGGCTTTCTCGAGCTCCTGCTTGGTGTCGATGATGATGCGGATGGCGAAGACGTCGTAGACCTCCTCGAAGGTGACGTTCTTCTTGAGCATCTTGTTGTAGATGCTGTGGATGCTTTTGGGCCGGCCCTTGATCTCGTAGGTGAAGCCCTCGCGGTCCATGGACTCGCGGATGGGCAGCGTGAAGCGGCTGATGAAGCGCTTGCGCACGGCCTCGGTCTTCTTCAGCTTCGTGGCGATCTCGCCGTAGATCTTCGGCTCCTTGAACTTCAAGGCCAGGTCCTCGAGCTCGGTCTTGATGCTGTAAAGGCCCAGGCGATGGGCGAGCGGGGCGTAGAGGAAGAGGGTCTCACTGGCGATCTTCAGCTGCTTCTCGCGCGCCATGCTCTCCAGCGTGCGCATGTTGTGCAGGCGGTCGGCGAGCTTGATGAGGATCACGCGCACATCCTCCGCCAGGGTGAGCAGCACCTTGCGGAAGTTCTCCGCCTGCATGCTGTCCGTCTGGAAATCGATGCCGCTGATCTTGGTGAGGCCGTCGATG
>CAZJTB010000622.1:0-664 GCA_964548485.1 uncultured Chryseobacterium sp.
CACCTGCACCTCTTCGGGGAAGGGGTGGGTGAGGCGAAGCGGCGCGCCCAGCGACCCATCGGCAGGGGCTACGCTGCGCAGCCAGGTGCGCGGGCCCTGGCGGAACACCGCGTAAACGCGGCCCGTGGCCCGGTCCTGGAGCAGCAGCCGCGACCAGTGGCGGTCTGCCTGGTGGCGCGTGGCGGCCTCGCCCAGCGCCTCGCCCTCCGGCGTGAACCAGCGGATCCGCTCACGGGCGTGATCGAAAACGCACAGCGTGTCGCTCACCACATAGAGCGGCGCGTAGGGCACCTTGAAGTAGAGGTCCTTGTGGAAACCCGTCATGAAGCCGGCGATGATCTCCCGGTCGATGCCGAGTTCCTTCTCCAGGTCCATGGCGATCACCTTGTCCGGACCGCTCATGTACTTGTACTGGCTGCGGAAGAGCTCCAGCATCAGATCATCCTGGACAGCGCAGAGGAGGCGTTCCTTGCCGGTCCTCAACTCATGCGCGAAATGCTCGAAGGCTGGGAACGACTCGCTGCGGTTGTTGCCCAGCAATCGGCCCTGCAGGCTGTCGGTCCAGGGCAGCACGGCTTCGCGCAGCGTCTCCCGGTCCACGCGGCCCAGGCTGATGCCGCCCTCCTCGAGCCGCGCCACCCAGCCCTCGCGCGCGCCCTCCACG
>CAZJTB010000622.1:674-1574 GCA_964548485.1 uncultured Chryseobacterium sp.
GCCAGCTTGCCCGTGCGGACAAGGCTATCTATGGCCGCGCGGATGGTCTCGCGGTCCACCCGGCCCAGCTGGATGGAGCCGCCTCCTTCATGGGCCACCCAGCCCTCGCGCGCGCACTCCACGATGGGCCTGCCGCCATGCTCGCGGTGCACGGCGCGCGCATCGTCGGGCAGCGGGGCCGTGGCGCGCTCGCGCAGCAGCGTATCGAGCAGCACCAGCCGGGGCGCGCGCATCACGCGCTGGCCGGCATCCTGCTCCGCATGCCACAGCTGCGCACGGTCGTAGCCAAGCACCCAGAGCCCCTCGGTGTTCACCAGGTAGCCGCCCACATGCAGGTCGGGACGCTGGAACACCACCTCCGGAGCAGGCCGCGCGCGGATCACGGCGGGGTCGAGCGCGAGGACCGCGCGCTTCAAGTGGAAGAGCAGCGGCTCGCCGGTGGCGACTTCCTTGGCCAGCACCTTGCGCTGCTGCTCCTCGAAGCCCGTGTAGGTGATGCGGACCACCGCGTCCGCATCGCTGCGCACCATCAGGGTGAAGCGGCCATCGGCACCGGTGATGGCACCGCGCGCACCACCGGGCAGCGCGGCATGCGCGCCCGGCAGCGCCTCTCCGGTCTCGGCATCGAGCACAATGCCGGTGAGGGCCACCTGCTGCGCGGGCACGGACCCGCAGCACAGCAGGGCCATGGCCAGCTTCCCCAGGGCAAGGATCGGTGGTCGGGCACGTTGCACGCAGGTAAGATACCTTGGCGCTTCCGATCGCATACGCGCGGTCGACGAGCGGCGGCGGGCGAACCCGGAAGTGCACGGCATGGAAACCACCGGATGATGGAGCGCGCGCTACGCTACGATCATTACAAGGTGCTGGGCGTGCCGCGCGACGCCACGGCGGGCGAGA
>CAZJTB010000623.1:0-1572 GCA_964548485.1 uncultured Chryseobacterium sp.
CGAAGCTGAGGCCGCCCACATTCACCTTGCCCGACCCATCGTTTGTCACCGGGCCCAGGGAGCTGTTCGCATCGCTGTGAATCATGATGGGCTGCCGGTCGCGGTACTCGATGAGGCCATCGTCCCATGAGCCGGCGAATGCGCGGTTGGGGTTGCGCGGATCAACCGCCACGGCCACGATATCATTCACCGCGCCACCGAAGCTGTTGCCGCCGGCAAGCAGGGGGGTGTTGAAGGGATTATCCGTTCGCCACGTCCCGTCCGCGAAATGATGCACCCCTTCCTTCGAGAAGTTATTGCCCCAGTTGCCCGATGGCGCGGTGGATGCCACGAAGAGCTTTCCGCCCCTGGTGTCCATGCGGTAAACCCCGGAGCTGAGCGGTCCGTTAGGGCTGATCAGCGATCCGATATCGCCGCCGATAGCCTTGCCCAGACCGGCATCGCGATCGGCCACCCAGAGGAAGCCGCCGGCAGAATACACCGCCCGCGCCGGCGCCATGATCCTGCCGCTGTACTGGTAGTAAGAGGCCACGAACTGCATGCCCGCGGCGTAGGAGCGGCAGTCCCATTCGAGGGCCACCGCCAGGATCTGGCCATTCGCTGAGACACGCAGGTCATTGATGCGCTGGCCGTTGAGCTCCCCGAAGCGGTCCCAGCCATTGCCATCGTTGAGGATGAGCAGCGTGTCGCTCGCGCTGGTGGAGCCGCGATAGGCGAGCATGGGCCGGCCCTGGAAGGCAGCGGCCAGGGTGAAGGGCCCGCTGGCCATGGACTCGCCCATGTCGGTGCGCTTGCGCCAATTGCTGAAGGCGGCCAGGTTGGGCTCGAGGCGCGATGCCGTGAAGAGGCCCGTGGAGGTGGCGGCATAAATGGAATCGGCGGAGAAGGCGATGCTGTTCACCTGCACCTGGCTGCCGTTGGGGCCGATGAACCAGGTCTCCTTCACCTCGCGCCGCACGAGATCCAGCACCACGATGCCGAAACCGCAGGCGAGGTAGGCGTTGGTGCCCAGGAAGTGCACACGGTTCACCGCCTTGTTGCCGAGGATGGCGCTGCGCTTGATGTCGCCCAGGTTGTAGCTGCGACCGCCCTGGAGCAGGTCGATGTTGCCGTTGCCGTAATGCACCACCAGCATCTGCAGCGGCTCGTTCCAGGCGAGCCCCCGGATGTCCACATCGCTCAGCAGGTTGGTCTTGTTGATGCGGTCCACCTCCCCGGAAACCGCATCGTACATGAACACGCCGTTGGCCGTGGTGGCGTACACCCTGCTGCCCGCCTCCACCACGTCGATCATGCGCAGGTAGGGCAGGTGGTCGCGCCAGCCCCCGATGGGCGTTTGGGCGAGGAGCGCAGTGGCGGCGCAGATCAGGAACGGCGTTATGGCAAGTCGGATCATGTTCATTCGGCAGCAAGCCCGTAACGCAGGCTGGTCGCGATCGGTATGGGCCAAAATAGGCCGTGAATGCAGGATCCCCGACGTTGCGGGGATCCTGCTGAGGTCACGAGCGGAGTCGAACCGCTGTAGCAGCTTTTGCAGAGCTGAGCCTAGCCACTCGGCCACGTGACCCTGAA
>CAZJTB010000624.1:0-1569 GCA_964548485.1 uncultured Chryseobacterium sp.
AGGGCAGCGCCATGGCAGCGAAGAGGAGCACGCCGATGAGGGCCGCGAGGAACCATGCGCTGGGCACGGCACGACCCGCAGGCCATCGAGCAAGCCCGCGCAGCCCATCGGCTTGCGAAAGCGCGAGCAGCAGTGCCATCACCAACGGCGGCGATAGCAGCCACGTGCCGAGGAAGCGAACGGACTGCGCAGCGCCCCAACCGAGCGTGCGCAGCGCTTCGCCGCGGTGAGGGAAATGCGACGCGCGCACCGCGTTGCCCGGCGCCAAGGCCATCACCACGCCGGCCGCGATCACGAGCGCGAGCACCACCAGGGCGCCACCGTGCACCGTCCGCCGCTCCAGCCCATGCAGCAGCAGGATGGCGGCATGCAGCATCACCATCAGCACCATGTGCGTCTCGTTGAAGCCGGCGATGAGCGCGGCGAGCGCGCCGATGCGCAGCACCTCTGCGGGCGAAGCATGCCAATCCGAGCGGCAGATGCGTATCCACCCGGAAACCACGAAGAGAGCGAGCGAGGCGGGGATGAAGTAGGTGACCGCGCCGGTGTACCAATAGAGCCCCTCGCTGATGTCAACCAGGCCATGCAGCGCCAGGAGCAGGAGCAGCGAGGAAGCGACGAAGGCATCAACGCGCGAAAGGCCCGGCAGCAAGGCCTTCGTGAGGCTGCGCCAGCCGCACCAGGCCAGCACCAGCAGTGCTGCGGGCACCAGGCGGTACAGGATGAGGCCGCTGCCCGGCCCGAGCACCAGAGGACCCCGTAGCACCAGGGGGTTGCTGGCCCAGCGGCCATTCCACAGCATGTATTCATCGCGCAGGCGGGGCAGCAGATCGCTGCGCATGCCCGCCACGGCATAGCTGAAATCATCGGCGAAAGGATGGATGAGGAAGCAGGCGGCCACGTACGGCGCCAGGGCCAGCACGATGAGCGCGATGAGCAGGGCCCTCCAGCGATCCATCGCCCAAAGATGGATGGCGCGCGTCAGCAGCCGATGCGCTCCTTCACGCGATACACGTTGCGCTCCGGGCTGTAGCGGCGAACCAGCTCGGCCACGAAGCCCATGGTGAAGAGCTGCACACCGATGATCATGGCCGTGAGCGCCACGAAGAAGAGGCCTTGATCGGACACGCGCGGCGCGGCCTTGCCGAGGGCGTACACGTGGTAGAGCTTGTCGCCCACCACCCAGCCGGCGCTGAGGAATCCCACCACGAACATGAAGGTGCCCACCGCGCCGAAGAAGTGCATCGGCTTGCGCCCGAAGCGGAACACGAAGGTGATGGTGAGCAGGTCCAGGAAGCCGTTGATGAAGCGGTCGAGCCCGAACTTGCTCTTGCCGAAACGCCTCGGATGGTGCTTCACCACCTTCTCGCCGATGCGGCTGAAGCCCTCCTTCTTCGCGATGAAGGGGATGTAGCGATGCATCTCGCCGAAGACCTCGATGCTCTTGACCACCTCCTTGCGATACGCCTTCAGCCCGCAATTGAAATCGTGCAGCTTCACTCCGCTCACCCGGCGCGTGGTCCAGTTGAAGAGCTTGGTGGGGATGGTCTTGCTCAGCGGGTCGTGCCG
>CAZJTB010000625.1:0-1568 GCA_964548485.1 uncultured Chryseobacterium sp.
CGGCGTGCCCATCGAGCAGGTGGAAGGCAGCACCAACACGGCCATCGAGCAGGTCACGTTCGACAGCCGCGCCGTGCAGCCGCTGAGCCTCTTCGTGGCCGTGCCGGGCACCCGGACGGATGGGCACGATTACATCGCGAAGGCCGTGGCCGACGGCGCCAGCGCCATCGTGTGCGAGCGCATGCCCGAGCGCTTCGCCGAGGGCGTGGCCTATGTGCGGGTGAAGGATGCGGCCGAGGCGCTCGCCCTCATCGCCGCGGCCTTCTTCGATCATCCGAGCAAGCAGCTCAAGCTCATCGGCATCACCGGCACCAACGGCAAGACCAGCGTGGCCACGCTGCTCTTCCGCCTCTTCCGCGCGCTGGGGGGCAAGTGCGGCCTCATCAGCACCGTGGAGACGCGCATCGGGCCGAAGACCCTGCCCAGCACGCATACCACGCCCGATGCCGTGCGGCTGAACGCGCTGCTGGGCGAGATGGTGGAGGCGGGCGTGACCCATTGCTTCATGGAGGTGAGCAGCCACAGCGTGGTGCAGCACCGCATCACCGGCCTGCGCTTCACCGGCGGGGTGTTCACCAACATCACGCACGACCACCTCGACTACCACGGCACCTTCGCCGAGTACATCAAGGCGAAGAAGCGCTTCTTCGACCAGCTGCCCGCCACCGCCTTCGCGCTGGTGAACGCCGACGACCCCAACAGCGGCGTGATGGTGCAGAACACGCGCGCCACCCCGCGATCGTACGCGGTGCGCAACCTCGCCGACCACCATGCGCGCATCATCGAGAACCAGCTCACGGGCCTGCACCTGAGCATTGACGGCCACGACCTCTACGCGCGCCTCGTGGGCGAGTTCAATGCCAGCAACCTGCTGGCGGTTTACAGCGTGGCGCTGCTGCTGGGCCATGCGCCGCTCGATATCCTCACCGTGCTCAGCGACCTGGAGCCGCCGCGTGGCCGCTTCCAGGTGGTGCGGGCCTCGGGCGGCGTAATGGGCATCGTGGATTACGCGCATACGCCCGACGCGCTGAAGAACGTGCTGGGCACCATCAATGGGGTGCTCGCGGGCGAGGAGCGCGTGATCACCGTGATCGGCTGCGGCGGCGACCGCGACCGGGCCAAGCGGCCCGAGATGGCGCGCATCGCCTGCGCCCTGAGCGCGCTCACCGTGCTCACCAGCGACAACCCCCGGAGCGAGGAGCCCATGGCCATCATCGATGAGATGCGCGCGGGCATCGCCGCCGCCGATGCCGCGCGCGTGTTCGTGAACGCCGACCGGCGCGAGGCCATCCGCCAGGCGGTGGGCATGGCCAAGCCGGGCGACGTGGTGCTGATCGCCGGCAAGGGCCACGAGGACTACCAGGAGATCAAGGGCGTGAAGCACCCCTTCGACGACGCCGCCGTGCTCCGCGAAACGCTTGAACTGCTGCACAAGTAAGATGCTCTACCACCTCTTCGACAGCATCGGCTACAGCATCCCCGGCTCGGGCGTGTTCGGCTTCATCTCGTTCCGGGCCGCCATGGCCGTGTTCGTGTCGCTGCTCATCAGCCTGTGGTTCGGCGGAAGC
>CAZJTB010000626.1:0-1547 GCA_964548485.1 uncultured Chryseobacterium sp.
GACGAACGGGCCTTGCTCACTTTCCCCCGAAGGGGCCGCAAATGTAGTGGTCCGCGCCAACCTCGCAAGCGGATCAGATGGGCTCGTCGGCGTCGCTCTGGAACCGGAACCCGAGGCGCTTGCCGGTGCTGATCTTCAGGTTGGCATTCAGCTCGTTCATCTCGCTCACGGTCACCTGGTTCACCTGGTCGTAGGGCGGCGCCAGCAGGTCGAATTCGAGCACGTAGAGCACCACGGACTGGAGCACATCCTTCAGGCGCTGGCGGTTCAGCTCGTTGGCGGGCAGGTCGTCGTAGAGGAAGCCGAGCTGCCGCTTGCCTTGCACGAAGAAGCGGTTGTCGCGGTTCAGGAAAAGACGGGCCACCAGGTAGCCCAGGTCGCGCTCACGGTTGTACTTGAAGGAGTCGCTGAGGAAGTTGTACATGTTCACCACGCCGAAGTAGCCGCGCAGCTCATCCTCCTCCAGGTAGCTGGTCTTCCACAGGCTGTGGCTCTGGTCGAGCTTGAACACGTTGGTGTGCATGTGGAAGATGATGACATCGCCGGCCACCCGGAGCTCGCAGGCCGTGGCGCCCTTGTCCGTGAAGGTGACGGTGAGGCGCTCATCGTGGCCCCGAGCCTCCTTCCCCAGGTCCTCGGCGATCTCCTGAAGCATTTCCTTCAGCAGCTCGAACACCGCCATCGTGTTCTGATACACATCCTGCTTCATGCAGGATTTGGTCTTCAGCGCGTTCAGGATGAGCGCGCGGGCATCGTTCGGTGGCTGGTTCCTCATGGTCAATAGGCTCTTGCGAAGATGACCCTGCGGGCGCTTGGCCGGCCGGTTACCATGCACGTGCCGGGGGTGGCATCGCCCTCGAGCGGGATGCAGCGGATGGTGGCCTTGGTCTCCTCCTTCACGCGCGCCTCGGTCTCGGCCGTGCCGTCCCAATGCGCGAGCAGGAAGCCGCCTTTCTCGATCTCGGTCTTGAACTCGTCGTAGCTGTTCACCGCGCGCGTGCGGCTCTCGCGCATGGCCAGCGCTTTCTGGAACAGGTTGTCCTGGATGTGGCCGAGCAGGTGCTCCACCTTGTCGGCGAGGTCGATGCAGCTCATCACCTGCTTCTCCAGGGTGTCGCGGCGGGCCACTTCCACCGTGCCGTTCTCCAGGTCGCGCGGGCCGATGGCGATGCGCACCGGGCAGCCCTTGAACTCGTGCTCGGCGAATTTCCAGCCGGGCTTCTTGGTGTCGTCGTCGTCGAGCTTCACGCTGATTCCCTTGGCTCGCAGGGCTCGGATGATTGGGTCGGCGAAGGTCCGAATGGCGCTCATCTGCTCGTCGTTGCGGGCAATGGGCACCATGACCACCTGCACCGGTGCCAGCTTCGGCGGCAGCACCAGCCCGTTGTCGTCGCTGTGGGTCATGATCAAGGCGCCCACCAGGCGCGTGCTCACCCCCCAACTGGTGGCCCAGACGTGCTCCTGACGGTTCTCCTTGTTGGTGAATAGCACATCGAACGCCTTGGCGAAGTTCTGGCCGAGGAAGTGCGAGGTGCCCGCCTGCAGGG
>CAZJTB010000627.1:0-1546 GCA_964548485.1 uncultured Chryseobacterium sp.
CGGTCAATTACTCCCAGAACCCGGCTCGACAGTGGGTCGTCGATTCCACGCACACGCAATTGAGGCCGATGAATTCATCGCCAGCAGAGCTCGTGACGCTCGGAGGAAATCAGGTTTCAAGCGGCTTCCCTTCGATGATATGCCGTCACGAACGGAGCCCGTATGGAAGCTACATCATCAAGGCTGAATCGTTCGGCAGCACAAGCATGTTCTTCTTGCCCGCGACCATGAGCGATTCCTGCGTCAGCGCGGCCGTTCAAATCGGATACGGGAGCTACTACACGCTGGATAGCCGCTTGGGACTGGTCACCTATACCATCGGGAGCGGGCCGAATGTCAGCAGCAGCGGCATCAGGGGCGCTGTGATCGGCGGGGACACGCTAGGGATCGTATCCAGCGATGCATTCTTCAACATCCAGGTGATTGTGCCTGAGCCACCACCCGAGCCGGAGAAGCCCACCAGCCTTTGGCCCAACCCGGCAGCCGACTGGGTGAACCTGCCCGTGGAATACCGCTCCAAGGAAATCCTGATCATCGACTTCCAAGGGCGCCTGATGCGCAAACTGCAATTGTCGGAAACCGCCGACTCTGTTGACGTGAGGTCGCTGGCGATAGGCACATACATCCTGCAGGCCGAAGGAATCCCTCCGCAACGCCTGGTGATCGCCCGCTAGCCCGAACTTCGCCACGCCGCGATTGTTCCGGCTCGTCGCCATGCCCACCACCACCGCTTCCGACCTCCAGGCTTTCCAGCAGACCATCCGTGAAGGCATCCCCGATGTCCTTCCGCCAGCGCGCCCGCTTGACGAAAGCGTGAGCCACGCGCCCAAGCGCAAAGACATCCTCACCGCCGACGAGAAGAAGCTGGCCCTGCGCAACGCGCTGCGCTACTTCCACCCGAAGCACCACGCCACCCTGGCGCCCGAGTTCGCGCAGGAGCTGCAGGAGCACGGCCGCATCTACATGTACCGCCTGCGTCCGGAGCACCCCATGCACGCGCGGCCCATCGACCACTATCCCGCGAATAGCCGGCAGGCCGCGGCCATCATGCTGATGATCCAGAACAACCTGGACCCGGCCGTGGCGCAACACCCGCACGAGTTGATCACCTACGGCGGAAACGGCGCGGTGTTCCAGAACTGGGCGCAGTACCGCCTGGTGATGCAGTACCTGAGCGAGATGACCGACGAGCAGACGCTGGTGATGTACAGCGGCCACCCGCTCGGCCTCTTCCCAAGCCACAAAGACGCCCCGCGCGTGGTGGTGACCAACGGGATGATGATCCCCAACTACAGCAAGCCCGACGACTGGGAGCGCTTCAACGCGCTTGGCGTGACGCAGTACGGTCAGATGACGGCCGGCAGCTACATGTACATCGGCCCGCAGGGCATCGTGCATGGCACCACCATCACGGTGCTCAACGCCTGCCGCATGATCCAGTCGTCGCCGGGCACCAAGGGCAAGCTGTTCGTCACCGCGGGCCTGGGTGGTATGAGCGGTGCCCAGCCCAAGGCCGGCAACATCGCGGGCGTGGTCACCATCTGCG
>CAZJTB010000628.1:0-1143 GCA_964548485.1 uncultured Chryseobacterium sp.
GGCAGGCCGCGGAGGAAGCGGCGGGCCTGGCGCAGGGGCAAGCGATCGCCGCGCGCGTGCTGAAGCGCTCCATCGATGCGCGCAGCCGACAGCCCCGCATCCGGCTGCGCGTGCTGGTGGCCGATACGGACCTGGGGGCTGATCGGATAGCGCCGCCCAACCTGCCCGATGCGCGGCACGGCGAGCCGCTGATCATCGTGGGCGCAGGGCCCGCAGGGCTCTTCTGCGCGCTGCGCGCCCTTGAGCGCGGCCTGCGACCCATCGTGCTGGAGCGCGGCAAGGACGTGCGCGCGCGCCGACGCGACCTCGCCGCCATCAACAAGCAGGGCCTCGTTGACCCGGACAGCAACTACTGCTTCGGCGAGGGCGGCGCGGGCACTTACAGCGATGGCAAGCTGTACACGCGGAGCCACAAGCGCGGCGATGCGGAAGGCGTGCTCCGCACCCTGGTGGCCTTCGGCGCCAGCAGCGAGATCCTGGTGGATGCGCATCCGCACATCGGCACCAACAAGCTGCCGGGCATCATCACCGCCATGCGCGAGGCCATCATCGCGGCCGGAGGCGAGGTGCGCTTCAACAGCCGCGTGACCGACCTGGTGATGCATGGCGCGGGCGTGGCGGGCGTGCGGCTGGCCGACGGCACGGAACTGCTGGCGAAGGCCACGGTGCTGGCCACCGGGCACAGCGCGCGCGACATCTTCATGCTGCTGCAGGCGAAGGGCATCCGCATCGAGCGCAAGGACTTCGCGCTGGGCGTGCGGGTGGAGCATCCGCAGGAAGTCATCGATCGGGCGCAATACCATTGCGATGCGCGCGACCCCTACCTGCCGCCAGCGAGCTACAGCCTGGTGCAGCAGGTTGACGGGCTGGGGGTGTATTCGTTCTGCATGTGCCCGGGCGGCATCATCGCACCGTGCGCCACCGCGCCGGACGAGGTGGTCACCAATGGCTGGAGCCCGAGCAAGCGCAACAACCCCTTCGCCAACTCCGGCATCGTGGTGCCCATCACGCCCGCGCAGGCCGCATCGCTGCCATGCGATGTTGGAGGGACGAAGCGGCGAGCGCCTGGTGATCGACCTGCAGGTCGGCGGCCTCGAGGTCACGATGGCCGAGCACATCGCCGCTGCGCTGCGCGCCCTGCCC
>CAZJTB010000628.1:1153-1542 GCA_964548485.1 uncultured Chryseobacterium sp.
TTGTGGGGCATGCGCTACCAGCGAGGCGTGGAGCACGAAGCATGGAAAGCCGGCGGGCGATCGCAAGGCGCACCCGCCCAGCGCCTCGACGATTTCATCAGCGGCCGCGCCTCGGCCGACCTGCCCCTGTGCAGTTATCCGCCGGGCATCGTGCCCTTCCGCGTGGATGAGCTGCTGCCGCCTGAGGTGGCGCATCGGCTCAAGGAGGGCTTCAAGGCCTTCGGCGCCAAGATGCGGGGCTACCGGACCAACGAGGCCGTGGTGGTGGCGGTGGAGAGCCGCACCAGCTCGCCGGTGCGCATACCGCGCGACCCGCATTCGCTGGCGCATGTGAGCGCGCCGGGGCTCTATCCCTGCGGCGAGGGAGCCGGTTACGCCGGCGGCATCGT
>CAZJTB010000629.1:0-1539 GCA_964548485.1 uncultured Chryseobacterium sp.
GCATCCTCGGGGCGCGAGGAATGGATGTGCTCGCTCTTCACCACCCAGATGCTGCTGCCTTCCTGCCGGCGGGTGTACACATCGCGGGCATTCTCGATGGCCATTTCGGCATCGGCCGCGTGCAGGCTGCCCACGTGCTTGTGGTCCAGGCCGCGCTTGCTCTGGATGAAGACCTCCCAGAGGGGCCAGTTGTTGGGGTTCTCGCTCATGGTTTTGTTGGGTGGCGAGTGATGAGTAGCGAGTGGTGCTGCCGGGCAGACTCACCACTCGCTACTAGCCACTCAGTATCATGCTGCTTGTTTGCGCTTCGCTTTCTTGGCGGCGTACGCCACCGCCGCATCGCGCACCCACTGGCCATCGGCGTGGGCCTTGTTGCGGGCGGCGAGGCGCTCCTTGTTGCAGGGGCCGTTGCCCTTCACCACGTTCCAGAACTCATCCCAGTCGATGGGGCCGAAGTCGTAATGGCCGCGCTCCTCGTTCCACTTCAGCAGGGGGTCGGGCACGGTGAGGCCGATCACCTCCGCCTGCTGCACGGTGCGGTCGATGAAGATCTGACGGAGCTCGTCGTTGCTCTGGCGCTTGATCTTCCAATTCATGCTCTGCACGCTGTGGGCGCTCTCCGCATCGTTGGGGCCGAACATCATCAGGCTCGGCCACCACCACCGGTTCAGCGCGTCCTGCGCCATCTCCTTCTGCTCGGGCGTGCCCTTGGCCAGCACGGCCATGATTTCGTAGCCCTGGCGCTGGTGGAAGCTCTCTTCTTTGCAGATGCGCACCATGGCGCGGGCATACGGACCATAGCTGGTGCGGCAGAGCATCACCTGGTTCATGATGGCCGCGCCGTCCACCAGCCAGCCGATGGCGCCGATGTCGGCCCAGGTGAGCGTGGGGTAGTTGAAGATGCTGCTGTACTTGGCCTTGCCGCTCAGCAGGTCATCGATGGTCTTCTCGCGGCTGGTGCCCAGCGTCTCGCAGGCGCTGTACAGGTAAAGGCCATGGCCCGCCTCGTCCTGCACCTTGGCCAGCAGGATGGCCTTGCGCTTCAGGCTGGGGGCCCGGGTGATCCAGTTGCCCTCGGGCAGCATGCCCACCACCTCGCTGTGCGCGTGCTGGCTAATCTGCCTCACGAGGGTCTTCCGGTACTCATCGGGCATCCAGTCCTTCGGCTCGATCTTCTGCTCGGCTTCGATCTTGGCTTGGAAGATGTCCTCCAGGTTCCTCACTTCGGTCATCGGATGCGCGTGTTTTCGGTTGGCTAAAGTAGGTGCGGCAGCCTGTTGGCCACTGATGGCGGTCATCGGGTCGAACGATCCCGGATCCTTGTTGTTCGTTCCCCTGCCGGCCTTGACCGCCGCGTCTATTTTTGCCGGCCTTATCCATGAGCAACAACCGGATGGCGCATTTCCACACGCTGCGTGTAGCTGATGTCCACCAGGAGACCCCCGAGTGCATCGTGGTCGGCTTCGATGTGCCGCCCGGGCTGCGGGAGGAGTTCTCCTTCCAGCACGGTCAATACGTCACCTTGAAGCTCACCGTGGA
>CAZJTB010000630.1:0-1521 GCA_964548485.1 uncultured Chryseobacterium sp.
CCCGCTTCGGCCCGACTGGAGGCCGCCGCGTGGTACCAGCCGCACCGCCAAGTGGGCGGCGACTACTACGACCTGCTCGACCTGGGCCACGACCGCTACCTGGCGTGCGTGGCCGATGTGAGCGGCAAGGGCATCGCTGCGGCGCTGCTCATGAGCAACTTCCAAGCGACGCTCCGCGCCACGGCAGCGCGCATCAGCGACCTGCAGGAACTGGTTGGCCACTTGAACGCCCAGGTCTGGGACAGCGCGCGCGGCGAGCGCTTCATCACGCTCTTCATCGCGGTCATCGACCTCGCCAAGCGGCGGATCGCCTATGTCAATGCCGGCCACAACGACCCGCTGCTCTTCTCCGAAGGCCGGTGCACGCCACTGCACGATGGATCCATCGCGCTGGGCATGATGCCTTCGCTCCCCTTCCTGCGGACCGGATCCGCTGAACTGCCGCAAGAGGGCACGCTGCTCTGCTACACCGATGGCCTGGTGGAGCAGGAGGACAGCCATGGATCAGCCTTCGAGACCGATTCATTGTCCCAGGCCGTGCGCGACTTCTCCCCTGCCGGTCCGAGGCGCTTGATCGAGGCCATACAAGGAGCCTTCGAGGCGCATCGCGGGCAGGAGCCCTACCTCGACGACATCGCCGTGCTGGCCTGCCGATTCCGGTCCTGAAGCGCGAAGGCCTCAGCCGGTAAGGCACAGCACCCATCTTTGCCTCGATGGCAATACACCTCGTCACCGGCGGCTGCGGATTCGTGGGCCGCAACATGGTCAAGCGGCTGCATGCCCAGGGCGCCAAGGTGCTCTTCATCGACGACCTCAGCGTGGGCACGCACCCCGACACTTGGCTGGGCATGCCGGTGAGCTTCGAGCATCGCGAGATGAAGGTGTACGGCAACGACGAACGCCTCTTCTTCATCCACGCCGACCTGCGCGATGTGCTGCGCGAGCTGAACAAGGACCCGCAGTGGTTCCAGAAGCGCTACGGCCTCAATGTGGCCCTCTTCGATGACATCTTCCACTTCGCGGCCATCGTGGGTGGTCGCAGCAAGATCGACGGCGACCCCATGCTGGTGGCGCAGGACCTTAGCATCGACGCGGAGATGTTCCTCTACGTGTGCCGAAACAAGCCGCGCCGCTTCCTCTACCCCAGCAGCAGCGCCGCCTACCCCATTGACCTGCAGACCGAGAGCAACACCCTGCAGCTGAAGGAGAGCGACATCGACTTTTCGAGGATGGGCGAGCCCGACATGACCTATGGCTGGAGCAAGCTCACCGGCGAGTACCTGGCCAAGATCGCGGCTGGCTTCTACGGCGTGCACACCACCTGCATCCGCCCCTTCAGCGGCTACGGCGAGGACCAGGACCTCAGCTACCCCGTGCCGGCCATTGCCGCGCGTGCGGCCAAGATGGAGAACCCCTTCGAGGTGTGGGGCACCGGCAAACAGGGCCGCGACTTCGTGCACATCGACGACGTGCTCGACCTCACCCTCCTGGCCATGGACAAGATCAGTGACGGCAGGGCCA
>CAZJTB010000631.1:0-1520 GCA_964548485.1 uncultured Chryseobacterium sp.
TCCACGATCTCGCCGTTCTTGAACACCAGCAGCGTGGGGATGCTGCGGATGCCGTACTTCATGCTGATGCCGGCGTTGTGATCCACGTTGAGCTTGCCTACCACGGCCTTGCCCTCGTACTCCTTGGCGAGTTCCTCCACCACAGGGCCCACCATGCGGCAGGGGCCGCACCATTCGGCCCAGAAGTCAACGAGTACGGGCTTGTCGCTCTTGAGGACGAGTTCTTCGAAGTTGTTGTCGGTGAATTCGAGTGCCATTGCTTCGGGTTTGCGCTCGCGCGCGTTGGTTTCGTATTGATTCGTGCTCCGTAAACGCGTAGGCGCTTCGGGCGTCAAAAGTACCCTCGCAGAGCGATCTTCTTGCCATGGAGAATTGCACGACAGTCTGTCAGTTAAGCGTATAGCTGAGCTCGGCAATCCCATCCAAGCCGCGCACGAGGTTTTCGTTCACTGCTACGGTTAGCCCCTTGCTGGGCAGGTCAACGGCGAGTTTCTCGGCCTCGCTCACCAAATGCACCATCACCTTGCAGGTGCCCGGATTGGCCTTGATCAGCTGTCCAAGGTCGCGCACGAGTTCGTCGCCAGCCTGGTCAGCGTTGATCTTCAAGGTGAGCTTGTTCATGTGCTTCTCGCGCACGTCGCTCAGCAGCTCCATGCTGGTGATCTTGAACTCCATCTGGCCCTCGTCGCGGCCCCAGGTGCGCGCGCTGGCCCGCCCCCGCACGAAGAGCAGCGTGCCTGCCTGCAGGTAGAGCTTGAAGCGCATGTAATCCTCGCTGAAGAGCATGAAGTCGTGGCTGCCGTGGTGGTCCTCCAGACTGAAGCTGCCGAAGGGCTTGCCGCTCTTGGCGATGCGGTGCTCGGCCTTGGTGACGATGCCCGCGAAGGTGACGTCGCGGCCCTCGAGCGCCTTGAGGTCCTGAAGCTGCGAGAGGTTGTGGTGGCAGAGGTGCTTGATCTCCAAGCGATGATCGTCCAAGGGATGGCCGCTCAGGTAGAAGCCGATCACCTCCTTCTCGTGGTGCAGCTTCTCCAGCGCGCTCCAGCCTTCGATCTGGGGAATGGCGGGCTCGGGGATGCCGGCGTTGGAATCGGCCACCATGTCGAACATGCTTACCTGATTGCTGTCGGCGCCATCCTGGTGCTGCTGGCCGTAGCGTGTGAGGGTCTCGATCCAGGTGGGCTTGCCTTCGCCCGCGCTGTGGAAGAAGACGGCGCGCTGCACGTTGAGGCCGTCGAAGGCGCCGGCATAGGCCAGGCTCTCCAGCGCCTTGCGGTTGGCGGCGCGCAGGTCGATGCGGCGCACCAGGTCGAATACGGTGGAGTAGGGGCCGTTGGCCTCGCGCTCGCCCACGATGGCGGCCACGGCGTTCTCGCCCACGCCCTTCACGGCGCCGAGCCCGAAGCGGATCTCGCCCTTCCTGTTCACCGAGAAGGCGAAGCGGCTCTCGTTCACATCGGGCCCAAGCACCTTGATGCCCATGCGGCGGCATTCCTCCATGAAGAAGGTGACCTTGTCGA
>CAZJTB010000632.1:0-1518 GCA_964548485.1 uncultured Chryseobacterium sp.
TACCGGAGGGGCGGGCTTCATCGGCTCGCATACGGTGGTGGAGCTGGCCGCTGCAGGCTTCGAGCCCGTCATCGTGGATGACCTGCGGAACAGCGAGGAGCGGGCGATTGCTGGCATGGCCGCCATCCTCGGGCGCGCGCCGGCGCTGCACCGGATCGATTGCAACGACGCCGCTGCCATGCGCGCCATGCTCGAGCACGAAGGCGAGGTGCTGGGGGTCATCCACTTCGCGGCCGACAAGGCGGTGGGGGAGAGCGTGGCGGATCCGGCCAAGTACTACCGTAACAACATCGGCTCACTCGCCGTGCTGCTGGGCCTGATGCGTGATCGAGGCATCAGCGGCCTGGTTTTCTCCAGCAGCTGCACGGTGTATGGCGAGCCGGCCACCCTGCCGGTCTCCGAGGCCGCACCCGATGCGAACGCCACCTCGCCGTACGGCTTCACCAAGGTGGCCTGCGAGCGGCTCGTGCGCGAGCAATGCGCGGCGGTACCGGAGCTGAAGGCGGTGCTGCTGCGGTACTTCAATCCGATCGGCGCGCATCCTTCGGGCCTCATCGGCGAGCTGCCGCGCGGGGTGCCCAACAACCTGGTGCCCTATGTGGCGCAGACAGCGGCCGGCTTGCGCGACCGGCTGCGCGTGAACGGGAACGACTACCCCACGCCCGATGGCACCTGCGTGCGCGATTACATCCACGTGGTTGACCTGGCCCGGGCCCACGTGCGCGCCCTGCAATGGATGGGCGCCCAGAAGGCGCCGCTGTGCGAGGTGTTCAACCTGGGCACCGGTTCGGGCAACAGCGTGCTGGAGGTGGTGCGCACCTTCGAGCAGGTGAACGGCGTGAAGGTGCCCTATGAGATCGGGCCGCGTCGCGCTGGCGATGTGGTGAGCGTGTATGCTGATACGCGGCGCAGCCTTGAGGTGCTGGGCTGGCGCACCGAGCACACGCTGGCCGAGGCCCTGCGTGATGCCTGGCGGTGGCAGCAGCGCATCGCCGGTCAGTGAACCAGCGGCTCCATGGCGGGCAGGGTCTCCATGGCCGCCACCACCGAGCAGAATCCGAGCAGCGCGCCGGCATAGATCTGCGCCGGGGTGTGGTCGCTGGTGAGCAGTCGGGCGGTTCCGAGGGCTCCTGCGGCCACGATGGCCAGGCCGATTGGTACCAGGGCGCCCAGGGCATGCAGCTGGTTCAAGGCCACCAGCGCGCCCACGCAGCCGCCGATGCCCACCATGTGCGCGCTGATCTTCCACCGGAGGGTGATCAGGGTGGTGAGGAGCAGTGCGGCCGCCGTGCCCACGAACAGGGCGAAGGCGATGGGATGCAGCGGCGTGCGGGCGAGCAGATAGGCGGTCATGCCGTAGTACATCAGCGCCATGGCATAAGGCGCGATGCGCTCGCGGCGGAGCGGCATCTCCAGGCTCGACACGAGTCCGGCGCGCATGAGCAGCAGGGCGCTCGTGAGCGGGAAGGCGATGGTCATCAGGGCCACCATGAGCAGCACCTTCCAATGCTCGTCGGG
>CAZJTB010000633.1:0-1517 GCA_964548485.1 uncultured Chryseobacterium sp.
GGTCGCTGGTGAAGTGGTCCACGTTGGTGGCTTCCGAGTTCACCGGTATGCCTTCGGGGATGACCACCAGCAGCGCGCACAGCGTTCCATCGCCGATGAGCCGGTCGCGGTGGGCCGATTCCTCATCGATCAAGTGCTGATCGAAGCGCATGGACGGCTTGAAGCGCTGCACGAGCAGGCGCGGGCCGATGAACGTGAAGGTGCAATGCGCGGTCTCGTAGGTGCCTCCGTCGGTCATGGCAGGGGTCGCGCCGTGGCGGACGCGCCCATGACGGCCGGTGAGCGAAAGGGTTGGCTGCGCGCTCTGCGATTCAGCCGAAAAGATGCGCGAGCACCTGCTCCACGCGCGCCACGGGCACCACCTCGATGCCCTTCTGCGGCGCAAGGCCCTTGGTGCTGTCGGCCACGAAGATCCGCGCGAAGCCGAGCTTGGCCGCCTCGGCGATGCGCTGGTCGGCACGCGTGACAGGCCGCACCTCGCCAGTGAGGCCCACTTCGCCCGCGAAGCAGCAATCCATCGGAACGGCGATGTCGGCATTGCTGCTGAGCACAGCGCACACCACGGCCAGGTCGATGGCGGGCTCCTCCACGCGGAAGCCGCCGGCGAGGTTGAGGAACACATCCTTCGCGCCCAGCCGGAACCCGCAGCGCTTCTCCAGCACGGCCAGCAGCATGTTCAGCCGGCGCAGGTCGAACCCGGTGCTGCTGCGCTGAGGCGTGCCGTACACGGCGCTGCTCACCAGTGCCTGCACCTCGATCAGCAAGGGGCGCTGGCCTTCGAGCGTGGCCGCCACCACCACGCCGCTCGGGCGCTCGCTGCGGTTGCCGAGGAGCACCTGGCTGGGATCCTCAACCGGAGCGAGGCCGGTGCCGCGCATCTCGTAGATGCCCAGCTCGTTGGTGCTGCCGAAGCGGTTCTTCAGCGGACGCAGCAAGCGGTAAGCATGGTCGCGATCGCCTTCGAACTGCAGCACGCAATCCACCATGTGCTCGAGCACTTTCGGCCCTGCGATGAAGCCATCCTTGGTGATGTGGCCGATGAGCACCATGGGCGTTCCGGTGGCCTTGGCGAAGCGCATGAGCTCGGCGGCGCATTCGCGCACCTGTCCCACGCTCCCAGGACTGGCATCGAGCGCGGCGGTATGCAGCGTCTGGATGCTGTCGATCACCACCAGGCCGGGCCGCAGCGCCTCCACGTGCTTGAAGATGCTCTGCGTGTTGGTCTCGGTGAGCACGAAGCAGCCTTGCGAGCTGGCCCGTCCACCTTGCTCGGCCTCGAGCCGCTCGGCGCGCATCTTCACCTGGTGCTCACTCTCCTCGCCGGAGACATAGAGCGTCTTCAAGTGCGGGTTGCGCAGTGCCGTCTGCAGCAGCAGGGTGCTCTTGCCGATGCCGGGCTCACCGCCAATGAGGGTGATGCTGCCGGGCACCAGGCCGCCACCGAGCACGCGATTGAGCTCCCGATCGCTGAGTGGCACGCGCGGCCCGTCCTGCGCGGGGATCTCGCCGATGGCGAT
>CAZJTB010000634.1:0-1514 GCA_964548485.1 uncultured Chryseobacterium sp.
TTGGTGGTGGGCGGCAAGATCGAGACCTATTTCGATGAGGCCACTACACCAAACTTCCCGCGAGTGACGCCAGCAGGCGCATTCACCCGTGCCTTGGGCGATGGCTTCTTCATCGTGTTCAACGATGATTACCAGATTGACTGGAGCAGCACCTTCTGCGAGTTCAGCGGCGCAGCAGCCTATGGCGGCGTATTCGACCTGAAGATCACGAAGAAGAACAGCGAACCATCACGGGGCTTTTACATGGTTGGCGCCACCGCCGACGTAACAGGTGCGGCCTTCAACCTGGTTCCCCCGCTGCCCGGCGGCTACTTTCAAGCGGTTGCGGGTCCGGTAAGCGCCTTCCTTGCCTTCGTGAACATCGATACCCGGCAATTGGAGTACGCGACACGGTGGGGAAGCCCAAGCCCGAATGCGGGCTCTACGGGCGCCGGTTTCGGCGTGGCGCTTTCCCCGAATCGGCTCTGGGTGGTGGGATACACCAATGCCGCCAATCTCACCACCACCGAATTGCCGCCGCCGGCATTGCCCACGAACGCCTACTGGTCCCTGACGAACAACTCAGAGCTCCTACAGCGCTCTGATGCCTTCGTCCTGCGATTCGACATCACTCAAGATGAGCACATATTGGACTACGGCACCTTGCTGGGCGGCACACGCGACGACATCCTGTTAGACATCGCGTATGATTGGAACGGCCGGTTGTACATGACCGGCGAGACCCGAAGCTACACCGGGTTCGAGACGGATCTGGATGCGGGCCTGTATCATCAAGCCCAGCAGAACCTGCCCGCGCGGGATGCGTTCCTGCTGCGCATGAGCGCAGGTAGCGACCCCGCATTGGAATGGAGCACCGTATTCGGCGGCGCGCGCAGCGACCGCGGCTGGGGCGTGGCAGCCAATGCCACGGAACTGTACCTCTGCGGCACAACCGCCAGCCATGGGCACCCATTCTGGGGGCTTAACTTCCCCCTGCGTGAGTTCTCCTCCACTTCCCTACTCGATTATTACCAGGATATGAACCTCGGCGGCACGTCCAACGAGTGGGTCCCGTGGCGCGATTTCAAGGATGCCATGGACTATGAAGACCCGGGCATTGATCAGTTCGTCATTGAACCCCTCATGGAGCATGATGGCTTCATCGCGAGTTTCCTGATGCAAGGCACGGTAAGCGTGCCAGAGGCCTCACCGCCCCACACATCCGGCATGCGCCTCTTCGCAACGGCCGACCCGCAGGCCTGGCGCTTGCAGTTCGATCAAGAAGGCATGTGGGAGATCCGCGTGTTCGATGGCGCGGGCCGTTTGGCGCACAGCCAGCGCATGGCCGGTTCGGGGGGCATCATTGCGCTGGGTGATCATGCGCCCGGCATCTACTTGATCGAAGCGGTGAATGCGCATGGCGTGCGCCACGCTGCCAAATTGCCCAAGCCATGAAGCGGCTTGCACTCCTGCTTGCCGCAGCATGCTGCGGCGGCGCGCTCTTCGCTCAAAGCTGGCGCGCGTTGGGTCGTGGC
>CAZJTB010000635.1:0-1514 GCA_964548485.1 uncultured Chryseobacterium sp.
GGAGAACGTGAAGTTCGGCCGGGTCTTCAGCGACCACATGTTCGTGATGGATTATGCCGATGGCGCCTGGCAGCGCCAGCGCATCGTGCCCTTCGGCAACATGAGCATGAGCCCGGCGGCGCTGGTGCTGCATTATGCGCAGACCATCTTCGAGGGACTGAAGGCTTACCGCAACGTCGATGGCGGCATCAACCTCATCCGCCCGCACGACAACATCGCGCGCATGCGCCACAGCGCCCAGCGCATGTGCATGCCGCCGGTGCCGGATGACATCTTCCTTGAGGCCCTCATCGAGCTCATCCGCGTGGACAAGGACTGGATCCCCAATGATGCGAGCGCCTCGCTCTACATCCGCCCCTTCCTCTTCGCCAGCGACGAGTACATCGGCGTGAAGCCCAGCGACGGCTACCGCTTCATCATCTTCACCTGCCCGGTGCGCGGCTATTACAGCGAGCCGGTGCGCGTGAAGATCGAGACCACCTACAGCCGCGCCTTCCCCGGTGGCACCGGCGAGACCAAGTGCGGGGGCAACTACGCCGCCTCGCTCTACCCGGCCAAGATGGGCCAGGACCAGGGCTTCCACCAGCTGGTGTGGACCGATGGGCTCACGCACCAGTACATCGAGGAGAGCGGCACCATGAACGTGTTCTTCAACATCGAGGGCACCCTGGTGACGCCCGCGCTCGATGGCACCATCCTGCGCGGCATCACGCGAGACAGCATCATCCGCATCGCCCAGGATGAGGGCATCAAGGTGGAGGAGCGCCGCGTATCGGTCGAGGAAGTGGAGGTGGCCGCGCGCAACGGCAGGCTCCGCTCCGCCTTCGGCGCCGGCACCGCGGCCACCATCGCGCATATCCAGACCATCGCCTTCGACGATGCCGTGTACGAACTGCCCGGGGTGGAGACACGCGAGCTGGCCAACCGCATCGGCCAGCGGCTCGATGATATCCGGCGCGGACGCGTGGCCGATCCCTACGGGTGGGTGGTGCCGGTGTGACAAAGGCCCGCGCTGGCGCGATGATCGCGCGCTGCTAATGGCTGCGCAACCCGGCCAGGCTATCGGGAATCACCGCAAGGCCCGGCACCGCGAAGAGGAGCATGTAGCCGGGCCAGTCGAGCCAGAGGCAGCCGGCTCCGATGCCCAGCACCATGGCGATGCCGAAGAGCAGGCCGGTGAGGTGCAGCCCTTTGAACGCCGCGCGGTCCATGGCCGTGGGCGGACGGTGATCCTCCATGGCGTGGCTTCGTGCGCGGGGGGCGGGTCGCGGCGGGGCTTGCGGGCGATCGGCCGGCGCGGTCCGGTAGTAGCGCAGCTGCTCATCGTAGGCGGCGCGCAGCCCGGCGTCCTTCAGCGTCTGGTAGGCATCGTGCAGCGCATGGAAGACCTCCGCCGCCCGGGCTGAGTCGTTGCGGTCAGGGTGCCATTGCTTCACGCGCTCGCGATAGGCCCGCTTGATCTCGCCCGCCGTGGCGTCGCGCGGCACGCCCAGCACCTTGTAATGATCGTAGCG
>CAZJTB010000636.1:0-1511 GCA_964548485.1 uncultured Chryseobacterium sp.
TTTCCACCGGGTTCTGCGATTCCGCATCGAACGACTCGGTCACCAAGGTGCCGCCGTCCTTCGCCTCGAAAAGAATCTCGCAGGTGCGGCCGTCGCTCATGGTATAAGCGATCCGCTTGTGCATTTGTACGTCATCGTACACGCCCTCGAAGTCGAAGCTGAAGCTGCCATCGCGCGCGGCCATGCTGCTGCTGAACTTCCCGCCGGTGCGCAGGTCGTTCGCGGCCTTGGGGCAATGCCAATCGTCGCTGGCGGCATTCCACTGGGTGATGTGCGCGGGGGCCGTCCAGATCTCCCAGACCTGGGCGACTGGCTTGTTCACCTGGGCGGTGATGGTGATGCGGGAGCTCATCGTGGGAGGGGAGATGGCTGATCAGTCAGTTTGCCATGCGTGAAGCGCATTCTTCCAGGTGCGCAAGGGTCTGCTTGCCGCCCTCGATGGCGCCGTAGTTCTCCACCACGTAGTCGCGCGCTTCCTTGGTGGGGAACAGGGTGCGTAGCGTCACCAGGGTGCCTTCATCCTGCGGCTCCAGGCGGAGCTCGCTCTCGAACTGCTTGGGGTTGCCGGGCTCGCCGTGGTCGTAGGCGATGCACGTGATCGGCTCGATCGCGCGGTAGGTGATCAGGTTGGGCCACACCGTGCCATCCGGTCCGGTCATGGTGTATTCCCATTCGCCGCCCACGCGGAAGTCCATGAGCAGGGTGCGGTTGGTGAATCCGTCCGGTCCCCACCAGCGCTCCAGGTGCTTGGCCTCGGTGCAGGCCTTCCACACGAGCGCTTGGGGCGCGCGCATGTGGCGGGTGATGATGACTTCACGATCCGTGTTCGGGGTGGTGGTCATGAGTTCAGGTATCCAGCAGGTCGGTGAGGGCATTGAGCCGCATCTCCCAGCGGTCGGCGTAGCCATGGGTGATCAGCGAACCGGTGGTCAGCGGCTCCATCGGCGTGATGCGCAGGCTGAGGCGGGTGAGGTGCTCATCTTCCTCGAAACAGGCTTCGATGCGCACGGCATGGCGGCCATCGCTCTCCTCGGCCATGAGGAAGGAAGCACCAAGCGCGGTGATGCGGAAAGCCACCCCGTCCAACCGCCCAAGCCATGCATCACGCTCCGAGGCCTCCTTCCAAAAAGCCATGAGGCGTTCGATCGGCGACCGCATCGACCGGTTGAACACCAGGCACCCCAAGTCGTGCTTGCGCAAGGGCTGGCCTTGCGGTGCAAGCATGGGCTGGTCAAGGAGGTCCGTGTCGTGCATCACTTCCTGGGTTTCCTGCCTTGCAGTTCCTGCAGATAGGCATCCAGCCGGTCGAAGCGCGCTTCCCACAGCGCCCGGTATTGCTCGATCCACGCATCGGCTTCCTTCAAAGGCTCGGCCTTCAGTTCACAGGGCCGCCATTGGGCCTCCTTGCCGCGCTTGATCAATTGTGCCCGCTCCAGCACCTTCAGATGCTTGCTCACCGCAGGCAGGCTCATGCTGAAGGGTGCCGCCAACTCGTTCACCGAGGCCGGACC
>CAZJTB010000637.1:0-1507 GCA_964548485.1 uncultured Chryseobacterium sp.
TGGCGTGGAGACCGGCCAGCGCCGTGGCTGCCACAAGCAGCCCGGGCCCGTAGGGCAGCGTCCAGCGACCGAAGAGGACCTTGATGGCGGCGATGCTCAGGAATGCGGCCAGCAATCGCCAATGGATGGCCAGCGTGCGGATGAGCAGCGGTGCCGCGATGCCGATGGCATACGTGAGCCACACGAAGCCCTGGTCCTCTAACAAGGCCTTGAAGATCTGCTTCGCCTTGTAATTGATGTGGATCGGCGCCCAGGTGAGCAGGCCTGTATGCTCGGGGTAAAGGAACCAGCCGAGCGTGATCCGCTGCACGAGGAAGTAGAGCAGGGCCGGCACGATTGGAAGCGCGGCCCAGGCCAGCCAGCGCATCTCCGTTCGCTTCATCCCGGCTTCGCTGGCCAGGCAGCGCCGGACCACTTGCTGCGCCAGGATGGCGGCCCAGCAGGCCAAAGCCGATTCCTTCGTGAGCAGCGCGGCGGTCATGCAGGCCACGTAGGCCCAGGTGCGCCGACTGAGGTAAGCCGATGCGGCGAGCACGCAGAACAGGGCCAACAGCACTTCGGGAAGGAGCAGCCCGCTCTGGGCCAGGAAGATCTCCGTCACCGCCACGAAGCAGGCTGCCACCAGGCCAAGCCAGGCCGAGCCCAGCAGCTGGCCCATGCCGAACACCGCGATCAGCAGGCTGCACGAAACCGCGAGGGGGAAGGCGTGCATGGCGATGCGTCCATCGCCGAAGACCGACATCCATGCGGCGGCCATGGCATGGAAGAGCAGGGGATGCCCGCGCGAGAGCTCCGGTGGAATGGCATCGGGCAGCAGGCTGATGCCCTGCTCGTGCATGGCGCGCACCGCCTTCGCATACACCCAAGCCTCGTCCCAGTAGTAGGGCAGGTCCAGGTAGGGGAGCTTGATCGCAATGAAGGCGATGAGCAGCAGCGCGAGGCCGATGACCGGCAGCGGGATCCCTTTCCGGTTCATGCGCGTGCCGCAAGCGATGCCTCCATCACGGGCGAAAGTACCCATCGCGCGAAAGCAGCTGCTGCGGCGGGCTTGGTACATTTGACCAGCATGCAGACGCGCACGATCCGCTTTTCGGCAAGGCTTCTTTTCGCTTTGGCCCTGGCGCAGTCCACTGCGGGCGTGGCGCAGGTCACCTGGCGCCGCAGCTATGGCGGCACCGGCATCGATGAGGCGCGCAGCGTGCTGGAATGCGCCCTGGGCGGATACCTCGTGGCGGGCACCACCGGCAGCTTCGGCAGTGGCAGCAGCGACTTCTACCTGTTGCGCCTCGATGCTGCGGGAGCACCGGTGTGGAGCAAGGCGTATGGCGGCCCGCAAGCGGATGCGTGCGCCGGCGCGATTGAATCGGATGCGGGTCTCATCATTGCCGGAACCGCCTCCGATGGCCCCTTGGGCGGGTATGATTTCTCGGTCATCGGGTTGGATGCCGACGGCGCGGAATTGTGGCAGCGCAGCTATGGCGGCGCAGCTGTGGAGCTGCGAGCAACG
>CAZJTB010000638.1:0-1504 GCA_964548485.1 uncultured Chryseobacterium sp.
CCATGAGCGCGGAAAGCAGCATGCACCCAAAGGCGCGCAGGAGAGGGGTGCGCATCGCCATCTATTCCCCGATTGAGCGTGCGAGCAGCTTCTCGTGGATGCTTTTGTTGGTCTTGGCGCCTAGCTCCTTGAGCATCTCCACTTGGCGCACCAGGCTGCCGTTGCCGTCGCTGAGCTTGCCCAGGGCCTTCTCGTAGCTCTCGCCGGCCTCCTTCACGCCCTTGCCGATGCGGCCGAGGTCTTCGGTGAACCCCACGAACTTGTCGTAGAGGCGGCCGGCGCGCTCGGCGATCTCCAGGTGGTTGCGCGCGATGCGCTCGTTCTTCCAGAGCCCGTGGATGGTGCGCAGCGTGGCCATGAGCGTGGTGTGCGTCACCATCACCACCTGGCGGTCATACGCTTCCTGGAAGATCTCGGGCCGTTCGCGCAAGGCCAGGAGGAAGGCGGGCTCGATGGGCACGAACATCAGCACGAAATCGACGCTTCGCACGCCATAGAGCTTGGTATAGTCCTTCTCCGACAGCCCTTTCGCATGCGCGCGGAGGCTCTCTACATGCAGCTTCATCAGGCGGTCGCGCTCGGTATCATCGGTGGCGGCCACGCTCCGCTCGTAATGCAGCAGGCTCACCTTGCTGTCGATGATCAGGTTCTTGTCCTCGGGCAGCATCACCACGGCATCGGGCCGCAGGCGGGAGCCGTCGGCCAGGGTGGTGCTCTCCTGCATGCTGTATTCCTGGCCCTTCATCAGCCCCGACGATTCAAGGATGCGCTCCAGTATCATCTCGCCCCAGGCGCCCTGGGCCTGGCTGTCGCCCTTCAGGGCCTTGGTGAGGTCGCTGGCGTCCTGGCTCAGGCGCTGGTTCTGCTCCACGAGGCGCGCGATCTCGCCTTTGAGGGCGAAGCGCTCGCGGCCTTCCTTCTCGTAGGCCTCCTGCACCTGCTTCTGGAATTCGTTGATCCGCTTCTGCAGTGGCTCCAGGATGAGCCCAAGCCGCTCCTGGTGCTGGGTGTTCAGCGCTTTGCCGCGCTCCTCCAGCAGGCGCCCGGCGATGAGCTCGAATTCGCGGGTCATGCGCGCCTGCAGCTGCTCCAGCTCGGTCTTCTGCTCATTGAGCCGTTGCTGCGCGTGGGCGCTGCGCTGCTGCTCGGCGGCCAAGGTGCGGGTGAGCTCGATGACCTGCTGGCTGCGGGCATCGGTGGCCGCCTCGGCACGCGATAGCCGTTGATGGAGATCCTGCTTCTCGCGCTCCGCCTGCGCGCGCAGCGCCTCCAGCGCCCGATCGGCGCGCTGCCTGGCCCACCAGGCATGCACGGCCACGCCAGCCAATGCGCCAGCGAGCAGGCCTACCAGGGGAGGGAGCAGTTGCATGGTGCTCGAAGGTATGCTTCGGCCAAGGCGGCCCGGCCGGCGGAATGCGAAAGCCCCGGCTTGCGCCGAGGCTTTCCGGTGTAGCCCGTAGGGGAATCGAACCCCTGTTTCATCCGTGAAAGGGACGCGTCCTAA